>JAPXQZ010000078.1:0-7077 GCA_033813835.1 Clostridia bacterium
ACCTGGTGCTGACCATGGGCTGTGGAGACGTCAACCTGCTAAATGACCAGATCCAGCGCAATTACGACCACCGCAAAGAAATTGGCTGAGGAGCAAGCATGTCGCAAGCGCGTTTGGAAACAATCCGGAATTTCTGCATTATCGCCCACATTGACCACGGCAAAAGCACGCTGGCTGACCGCATCCTGGAGAAAACCGGGGTCTTTGACCAGCGCCAGATGGTCGATCAGGTGCTTGATTCCATGGAGCTGGAGCGCGAGCGCGGCATCACGATTAAGTCCAAGGCTGTCAATATGCGCTACCTTGCTCGGGATGGAAAGGAATACACCTTAAACCTGATCGATACCCCCGGCCACGTCGATTTCACCTACGAGGTCAGCCGCGCGCTGGCCGCCTGCGAGGGAGCGCTGCTGGTCGTGGATGCCAGCCAGGGGGTGGAGGCGCAGACGCTGGCCAACGTCTACCTCGCGCTGGAGCACGACCTGGAAACCATTCCCGTCATCAACAAGATCGATTTGCCCAGCGCCCAACCGGAGGAAGCAAAGCGGGAAATCGAGGAGCTGATTGGCCTGTCCGCCGTGGACGCGCCCCTGGTGTCCGCCAAATTGGGCCAGGGCATCGAGGAGGTTCTGGAAGCCATCGTAAAGCGCATCCCGCCGCCGGAGGGCGACGCGGACGCGCCACTGCAGGCGCTGGTGTTCGACGCGATGTACGACAATTACAAAGGCGCCATCTGCTACGTCCGGGTGTTCAACGGCGTGTTGAAACCTGGGATGCGCATGCGCATGATGCAGACGGGGGCGGAGTTTGACGTCGTCGAGGTGGGCATGCTGAACCCCCGCTTTCAGCCGGGCGAAGCCCTGCGCGCGGGCGAGGTGGGCTACGTCAGCGCCTCCATCAAGGAGGTCCGCGATACCCGCGTGGGCGATACGATTACCGATGCCCTCAATCCCGCTTCCAGCCCGCTACCGGGCTACAAGCAGGCTGTGCCGATGGTCTTCTGCGGCATCTATCCCGCCGACGGTGCCGATTACCCGGATCTGCGCGACGCGCTGGATCGGCTGCGCATGAACGACGCCTCCCTCACCTTTGAACCGGAGACGAGTTCCGCCCTCGGCTTTGGCTTCCGCTGCGGGTTCCTGGGCTTGCTGCACATGGAAATCATCCAGGAACGCCTGGAAAGGGAGTTCGACCTGGGGCTGATTACCACCGTGCCCAACGTCGTTTACGAAGTTGTCAAGACAAACGGCGAGGTCATCGACATCGACAACCCTTCCAACCTGCCTCCGCAGGGGGAAATCGAAACGATGCGCGAGCCTTTTGTTCTGGCCACCATTTACACCCCGCAGGAGTTTGTCGGCACCCTGATGGAGTTGTGCCGCGACAAGCGCGGGCTGTTCCTGGACATGCAGTACGAAGGCGGCCGCGTCCGGCTGACCTATGATATGCCGCTCAACGAGGTCATCTACGACTTCTTCGACCAACTCAAGAGCCGCAGCCGCGGATATGCCTCCCTGGACTATGAGCTGAAAGGATACCAGGACAGCGACCTGGTCAAGCTGGACTTCCTGCTCAACGGGGAAATCTGCGACGCCTTCACGATGATTGTCCATAGGGACAAGGCCTACGGGCGGGCGCGCGGCATCGCCGAAAAACTCAAGGACGTTATCCCGCGCCAGCAGTTTGAAATCCCCATTCAGGGCGCCATCGGCGGGAAGGTCATCGCGCGGGAGACGGTCAAGGCGGTCCGCAAGGACGTGCTGGCCAAGTGCTACGGCGGCGACATCACGCGAAAAAAGAAACTGCTGGAGAAACAGAAGGAAGGCAAGAAGCGCATGCGGAAGTTCGGTAGCGTCGAACTGCCCGGCGAAGCGTTCATCGCCGTGCTGAAAATGGGAGACGAGTGACTTGCCCGTTTTTTTGACAAGGTTATTGATAAAAAAAGGAATGACCGCATGAAGTGCCCAGCCTGCGGCTACTGGAACCGGGCTTCTTTTCCGCGCTGCTTCCGCTGCGGGGAACCGCTTACCCAACCCATGCGCAAGGAAGCCCCCCTTCCGGCGGCGGAACTGGAGAAAACCGTGCCGCCGGATTCGGCGAAACCGACGGTCATCCAGTTTGACGACTTCGGCAACCCGACCGTTTCTGACGACCTGCATGACCGCCTGGCCCTTGAGATGCTCAGCCTGCACGAGCGCAAGCGCCGAGGGGAGATTAAGCAGAAGCAGCTCAGAGCCAGAGGAGCGCAACGGGGCTTTGCCCCTTCCGGCACGCGCATATCCGGTTCTTCCCGCCGCAGCCGGCTGTTCGTGGACCCGCAGCTGGCCAGGCGCCGCGCCGCGGAAGCCGCTCAGGAAGAGGAGCTGGTGGATTACGACGGGTTCACAGAGTTTCCCACCTACCAGTCCATGACTGGAGAAAACGCCGGGTTCGCGCCCGCCAGCACCCAGGGCTACCGCGGCGCATCGGTTCCGCTGCCAAAAGCAACGCGCAAGCGCGCCATCGGAAGGCGCCGATTTTTGCCGCTCCTCGCGCTGGCGCTGATTGTTGCGGCGGGCGGCATCGCGGTCTACCAGTTTGTCGTCAGCCCCTGGATCGCGGCTCGCGGGCAATCGGAACAAACGCCCCAGCCGCTGATATCCGCGTCCATCTTGGACGATATGGCGGCGCACACGGTGTCTATCCCCGCCCCTGAAGGCGCACAGATTTATATCAAGGAGCTGCGAAAGTCCTATATTGTTGCCGCCGGCTACGCGACGTTCCAGGTTGCCGATTATATCTGGTACGAGGAGATAGAAAACCTGACGCAGCCGACCATGGACGTGGCGCTGACGCCTTATATCCGCACCGGAACCGGGGAGCAGAAGCAAATGGATCCGGTCCGGTACACTATTGAGATTCCACAGTCGCCCATTACCCTCATCAACCCGGACGTCACTTTCCTGACCGTCAGCACGCCGATTTATAACATCCGTTTCCGCGTGATGCAAAACAGCAAGGTATTTATCAACGGGGAGGACTATTCCTCTTTCGTGAACACCCAGAACGGTTATATCAGCTACAACGCCCCGATCCAGCCCGTGGGGGACAACCTGATCAACATCGTGGTGCGCAGCCAGTATTACCGGGAAAATACCGTGACGCTGGTCATCCACCGCGCTGTGCAGGATATCCCCCTGGACCTAGCCAGCACCCTGGACGACGAAAGCTCCCAGCCCTCCATGATCATCCGGGCGACAACGCGTGCAGGCGCTTCCATTTCAGTTTTAAGCCCGCACAAAAACCTGGATGTTTCCCAGCTGGCAAGCACCGGCGTGTTCAGCTTTGAGGCGGTCTTCTCCAAAATCGGCATGAACACCGTTGAAATCAGGGCGGACTTCCCGGGCAGGAACCCGACCACCGTCCAGTATGACGTGTACTACCTGCCAAATCCTGACATCTACACCAAGAAAGCCTGGGCGCTCGATTCCTGGGGGTATCCGGACCTTTTGGCCAATATGAGCACACGCATCGCCAATACCCAGATTTACGTCTTTACGGGGCCGGTCAAGGAGATCATCAGCAGCAAGCCGCAGCTGGTCATCATGGACGCGGGCGACGGCGGCGGCAGCGAACGGCTGGTCATGGTGGAAAACCAGACCAAGACCCAATGGACGGCGGGGGAGCGGTACCGCATCTATGCTGACGCCTACGGGATGTACGGCAATATCCCGCGGCTCATTGCCCGATATACCTATAAGCCAAAGCCGCCCAGCAACTGAGGCGTGAAGAACCTGTCTGCCTGTAGCGTTTTACTATACCTGCCCGCTTGATGTCTCCTGCCTGCTGTGCTATGATTGCGTGCGTTGAAACGACTGGAGGGATTTCCGATGACTGCGATTCAAACGGTGTTCACCATCCTGTTGCTGGCCGCGTCGCTCGTCCTCATTATCTCCGTCCTTTTGCAGAAGGGGGACGCGGAAGGCATCAGCGCTCTGACGGGCGGCGGATCTGGCAACTTTTTGGGCAAGAACAAGAGCAAGACCAAGGAGGGCAGGCTCGCCCTGGCGACCAAGGCTTCCGCCATCGCCTTTGTCATCCTCGCGCTCATCCTCATTTTTGTCTGACGCCGGCGGCTCCTGCAAAGGCTGACGCGATGCGCCGGCCTTTGTTTTTGAAAGTTCAGGTTCAACCGTGACCATTCTGACCCTTCAGCATATCGCCAAGTCCTTCGGCACCGACGAGGTGCTCCGGGACGTCAGCCTCTCGCTCAACCAGGGCGAGCGGCTGGGTCTTGTCGGCGTCAACGGAAGCGGGAAGACCACGCTGCTGCGGATTCTGTCCGACGAGATTGCGCAGGACGCGGGCCAGATCAGCGTTGCCCGCGGCGTCCGCGTGGCGATGTTAAGCCAGGTCTTTCATCCGGGAAAAGACAGCACGGTCCTCAGCGAGGCGCGGGACGCGCTGAGCGACATCCACCGGATGGAGGCGCGGCTTCGGAAACTGGAGCACCTGATGGGTGATCCTGCGCATGCAGCCGCGCAGGACAGGCTGATGGACGAGTACGCCCGGACGACGGAGCGCTTCGAGCGGGCGGGCGGCTATGGAGCGGAATCGCAGGTCACCGGCGTGCTGGCAGGCCTGGGTTTCCGGGAGGAGCAGTTCAGCCAGCCCGCGCAGACGCTCAGCGGCGGCGAACTCACGCGCCTCGGCCTGGCGAAGCTATTGCTGCAAAAGCCGGATTTGTTGCTGCTGGATGAACCCACCAATCATCTGGATATGGAAATGCTCGGGTGGCTGGAAAGCTTCCTGTTGTCCTACCCCGGCTCGTTGATTGCCGTTTCCCACGATCGCTATTTTCTCGACACGGTATGCACCGGGGTTGCCGAGTTGCTGTTTGGGACACTGGAATCCTATCCAGGGAACTATACCGCCTACGCCGGGCTCCGCGCGCTGCGGCACGAGGCGAGAAACAAGGCTTACGCCCTGCAGCAAAGGGAAATCCAGCGCCAGCGCGCAATCATCGCGCGCTTCAGGAGTTTCAACCGGGAGAAATCCATCCGCGCCGCCGAGAGCCGTGAGAAGGCGCTGGCCCGCATGGAGGTGCTGGACCGGCCCCTTGATGAAAAGCAGACTTCCTTCCGTTTCCGAGCCGGCCGTTACATCCACGGGGTCGCGCTGGAGGTGAAAGGCCTTGCCAAGTCCTTTGGGGAGCGCGTCCTGTTCAGGGACTTGAACCTCTCTCTCCGCGGGGGGGATCGCGCCGCGCTGATCGGGCCAAACGGCATTGGGAAAACCACCCTGGTCCGCTGCCTGGCGGGCAGGGAAACGCCGGACGCAGGGCTTGTCATCCTTTCTCCCAAGGCGGACGTAGGGTATTACGACCAGCGGCAGCTTGACCTTTCTCCGGATAAAGATGTGCTCAACGAGGTGTGGGATGCCTTTCCGCTGATGGGGCAGACCCAGATCCGCAGCGCGCTGGGGCTGTTCCTCTTCTCGGGAGATGACGTGTTCACACCTGTAAACCTGCTTTCCGGAGGGGAAAAAAGCCGGGTCAGCCTGGCGAAACTGATGCTGCGTCAGGACAACGTGCTGTTGCTGGACGAGCCGACCAATCACCTGGACGCGGACAGCCGGGAGGCGCTGGAGGAAGCCCTGGAGGGGTACGAGGGCACCATCCTGGCCGTTTCCCACGACCGTTACTTCATCAACCGTTTCGCCAACCGCCTGCTTGTCATGGATCAGCAAGGAATCACGTCCTATGAGGGAAACTACGACGATTACCAGCGGGAGCTGGCACGGCAGCAGGGTTTAGGGGAAACAGAAGGGGAGCAGCGCACCCAGACCAGCCTGGCGCGGGAACGGAAGGCGTCCAGGCTTCTGAAGGAGGAGCAGAAACGCCTCGCGGCCGCGGCGGATCTGGCTGAACTGCGGGTGCACCAGGCGGAGGCGGAGCTGCAGCAGGCCCTCCTGCGGCAGGCGGAGCCCGCCGTCTATGAAAATCCGGATGCAGCCTCCCTCCAGGCGAAACGAGTCCGGGAGTTCCGCGTCCTGGTGGAACGCAGATACAAAGAATGGGAGGAAACGGACCGTTTGCTTCACCGTTTCCTGCGGGAAAACGATTCGCCAACCGGCACCGGCGGACAGCCTGTTTAATCTTTGCACTGTTTAATTCCTTGCTTGACAGCCTGCCAGCTGAACGGGTATAGTTAATATAATCGGAATGGAAGGGAGGGATCGGAATGCTTCGTATGGTGATGCGAATGCCCATGATGTGCGTGGTTCCGGTTCCGCGCTTCTTGCATTGCGCTGATTGATGGCATAAAAGCCCATCTGACCCGCTTGCTTGAGTGCGAGGCGGGTTTTTCATATGAACGGCGGGGAGAAGACGTGTCAGAAAGCAAGCTCATCGAAATCATCGGCCTGTCAAAGATTTTCAGCGATTCCGAAAACAAGGTGGTGGCTTTGAACGGAATCAGCCTGACGGTCTTTGCAGGCGAGATCTACGGAATCGTGGGCATGTCCGGCGCGGGAAAGTCCACGCTGATCCGCTGCATCAACCGCCTGGACGTCCCCAATGAGGGGCAAGTTCTCTATCGCGGAAAGGACGTGCTGAAGATGGACCGCCGGGAGCTGTTGGGCGTCCGGCGGAAGATGGGGATGATTTTCCAGCAGTTCAACCTCTTCATGCAGCGGACCGTCGCAGAAAACGTTCGCTATCCGTTGGAGATCTCGAGACTTCACAGAAAAGACGCAGACCACCGCGTAAAGGAACTGTTGGACATCGTCGGCTTGTCGGACAAGGCCTCCGCCTATCCGGCTCAGTTGTCCGGCGGACAGCGCCAGCGGGTTGGCATCGCCCGCGCCCTAGCCAGTGAGCCGGACGTGCTGCTGTGCGACGAGGCGACCAGCGCGCTGGACCCGATGACGACGCAGTCCATCCTGGCGCTCCTGCAGGACATCAACCGCCGCTTGGGCATCACCATCCTGCTGATCACCCATGAAATGGCGGTCATCCGGCAAATCTGCAGCCGCGTCGCCATCCTCGACGGCGGGGTGGTGGTTGAGGAAGGGGACGTGGACGCGGTGTTCCTGTCC
>JAPXQZ010000078.1:7098-7930 GCA_033813835.1 Clostridia bacterium
GGAAAAGCCGATCATTTCCCGGCTCGCCCAGGAGACAGGCGTCGCTGTCAACATCCTCAGTGCCAATATGAACCATCTCAGGGGCAAAATGTACGGGCAGATGATCATCCAGAAGCCCCTTACAGAAGATGAGAACAAGGCTGTCGTCCGCTTCCTCGAGGATGCGGGCCTGACGGTCAGGGAGGTGAATAAAACATGAGCTGGGAAAAAATCGCGCCGCTGGTCCTGGAAGGCCTGGGGGAAACGCTATACATGACCCTTCCTTCCACGCTGCTTTCCTATCTCATCGGAATGCCCCTGGGCATCCTGCTGGTCGTCACCGCGCCGGACGGCATCCGGCCCCGGTCCGGGTTCAACGCCGCGCTGGGCGTGACCGTCAACTTCCTTCGCTCCATTCCCTTCATTATCCTTCTGGCGATGCTCTTCCCCGTCACGCGGGCCATCATGGGGAAAGCTATCGGGACCCAGGCCATCATCTTCCCGCTGGTCATCAGCGCCTTTCCCTACGTCGCGCGCATGGTGGAGAGTTCCATTCGGGAAGTGGACCGGGGGGTCATCGAAGCCGCCCAGTCCCTGGCCTCCAGCGATCTGCAGATCATCGGCAAGGTCATGATTCCGGAGGCGCTGCCTTCTCTGCTTAACGGCGCTGCCATCGTGATGGTCACCATCCTCGGTTACACGGCAATGGCCAGCGCCGCGGGCGGCGGCGGGCTGGGCGCAATCGCCATCACCAAGGGCCTCAACCTGCGCCGGATGGATGTCATGTATGCCGCCGCCATCGCCCTGGTCGTCCTCGTTCAAATCATCACCTTGCTCGGAAACCGCGTCACCA
>JAPXQZ010000079.1:0-7241 GCA_033813835.1 Clostridia bacterium
ATAATCCAAGTATTCGGCGCAAGCCGCCTTCAGGAGGGAAAGTCCATGACCAAAAAGCGCCCAACCTTTGTCCGGTTGCTGGTGAGCCTGCTCATCGGCGCCATCGTCAGCGGCGGCCTGCTGCTCGCGGCGCACTTCGTGCTGGGGCGCATGATGCGCTTAAACTTCCTGACAAAGGACTATTTCATCCTTGCGGCTGTTTCAACCGGCCTTATCGCGCTCCTTCTGCTGTTCCCGGCGAACCGGCCGGGCAGGTTCTTCAAGAACGTCGGACGCCTGCTGCTCATCATTATCCTTGTCGCGGCCCTGTGGGCTGCCGGCAGCGTCTGGAACGTGCAAAACGAGATGCTCTACCTCAAGGTGCCTACTGACGCGCGGGCGGAACAGGCCCTGGCAGCCCTCCCCAACCTGGAGCAGCTGACCATTCCCGGTCCCGACGGGGAGATCTATGGCGGGTGGCTCATGAAGAACGGCACCGGGAAGGCCGGGCTTGTCCTGTATTTCGGCGGCAACGACGAACAGTCGGCTTCTACCATGGAATCCTTTGTCCGATATGCGGGAAACGGCATGTTCGATGGTTTCAACGTGATGATGGTGGACTACCCTAACTACGGCCGCAGCACCGGCGAAACGGGGGAGGAGGGTGCGTTCCGCATGGCGCAGGCAGCCTACGACTATGCCTTGGCCCGTCCGGAGGTCGCAGGGGAGCAGGTCGTCCTGGCTGCATGGAGCCTGGGCACCGGCACGGCCGTTCGCCTGGCGGCTTTGCGGCAGCCGGCCGGCCTCATCCTGCTGGCGCCTTATTTCAGCGGCAAGGAGTTGGTGGACGGCTTTGCCCGGGACCAGATGAACCTGAACCTCCCCATCCCCATCCCCATCCGCAATCTCTACAGGAGCGATGTGTACGCCGCGCAGTTTAAGGGCCGCGCGCTCATCCTGGCGTCCCGGGACGATCACATGGTCGCCTACGGACAGTCCGAGCGCCTTCACGCGCGCTTCCCCAACGCCACGCTGCTGACCCTGGAATCTGGCGGCCACTCCGGATTTTGGTACGACGACAACGCCATAGCGGCCATCAAGGCATACTTGACGAGTATTTCGCAGTCCCTGCCCGTCTCAGGAAACCCGGCCTAACACATCCGATCAGGCTAATGTAAAAGGGAGCGGCTTTTTTCGCTCCCTTTGTCATGCAGCGATGGCTGAAAATTGAACTGGCCCTGTCACAATCCCGCGCTTAGGGCGTAATCACGGGATCTTCCGTCATCCGGAGATCAACGACGCCAATGGGCAGGAACCCGCGGGCAGGCTGGCCGTCGAGCATGACCTCCACGTAATCCCAAGCGCCGTGCTGCGCGTAATAGCTGCTCAGCCAAGTGACGCTCGTCCCCTGTGGCAGCAAGGCAATCGGGGTTAAGGCCATCACCGGGTCCTCCGTCAGCTGGGCGGCCGCCAGGGTGGAGGTGGGGATATGCTCGAAGACCAACTGCGGCACGTCCAGCCTGTCCTTGAAATCCTTGGGGGAAACAAAGCCCGTGCGCACGCCGCCGCTGTTGATCCCGTACATGATCATCAACCAGCCGCTCTCCCACCCGGCCACGTAAACGCGCCCGTTGGTGCTGGCGACGGCCTTCCCGTTCGCGCCGCGGCGATATTCCACACCGGGGCCGTCGTAGACCTTCAGCTTCTGGTTGGGCTTGAAATAGACTTCTGTGAAACCCGACAGGGGGCTCGTAATCCGGTCGTCAAACACGCTGGGAAGCGGTTTTCCCTCTGGGTTCTTGGTGCCAATCTGGCGCATTTCTTCCCGGACCTGCTTGATCAGCTTATAGTTAGCCCATTCGATGTTGTTCAGTGCCTTGCCGTCCCCCGGATAATTCGGGTTGACCCTGTACCAGGTCTGGCTTCGGAAGTAGTTATCATACTTTCCGCCCGCGTCAAAAGGCCGCCCATAGCGCGCGAACAGCTCGTTGAAGGCGTAGCCGAGCGCATCGTATTGCCAGGCCCATACTTCGTCATAGGTCAGGCGCGTTTTGTCGGACTTCGGGAAGATATAGAAATTGGACGCGAGGGCAGGAAGGGCTGCCAACAGCAGCGCGAGAACGACGGGCAGGCATCTTTTCAACAATTGCTTCATGGCTACCTCCCAAATGGTAGTTTGAGAGCTTTCCGGCGCTATAATAGCTGGGAAAAGCATAAATCCGCGATGCCGGCTTGTCAATAGGAAGAAGGGGCTATTTTATCCTCGCAGGACGAGGTCCACGGCTTCCCGGATGCCGAATGCACGGAAGTATTTCTCCTCCAAGGGCATCCACTCGGATAGAAAGCGTTCCAACTGGCCTGGATTCCGTCTCGCGATTCTTGCAAGGCGCACATCCCGCGGCGCATCCAGAAAAACCTTGAGGGAATAGAAGCGCCGCAGTTCCGGGTGCAGGCAGTACGCGCCTTCGACCACGTTCAGCCGCGCGGGCGCGGCATCCATCCGCACCATGGCGTCGCACTTACAGTCGAAACGTTCGTAGACGAAGGGCCGCCCGGCACCCAGTTTTTCCAACACCTCCCGGGTCAGGCGCTCCCGATCCATGTTGCCGCCCGGCTCGGAAAGCCGCGTGGCAATCCGTTGGTGGGGCTGCAGGAAAAAATCATCGGCGTGGAAGACGGCGCTGTGGGGGAAACGCCCGGCCAGCAGGCCTGCAAGCCGGCTTTTTCCCGCGCCGCAGGGCCCGTCGATGCCGACAGTGACCTGCCCATCCCGATCCATCAGGGCGGCGATCCGCGCCGTCAGGGTCTTAAACCCGTTGGGTAAATCAGCGCTCTTCACGGAAATAGTTCACGCCGCATCCGGCCGGCTGCTGGTTTTCCCGCCGCAGGCGCACGCTGGAAACGATCAGCACCAGGCAGGTGACGATGAAGGGCAGCATGGAAAACAGCGCGGCGGGGATGTCAACTACATCCCGGGGCACGTACAGCCGCAGCACCGACAAGGCGCCGAAGATCAGGCTGCCTGCCGCGGCGCGCAGCGGTTTCCAGGCCGCGAAGATGACCAGCGCCATCGCAATCCATCCTTGTCCCGCGACGATATTGGGCTGCCAGTTGCCCAGGCACGTCACCATGCTGATATAGACGCCGCCCAGCCCGCACAGCCCGCCCCCAAACAGGATATGGGCATATTTGTATCGGGAGACCGGCACGCCCATCGCGTCGGCCGCCGCGGGGTTTTCACCCACGGCCCGCAGGTTGAGCCCCAGCCGGCTGCGGCGCAGGTACAGCGCCATCGCGACGCTGGCCAGCACCGCCAGGTAGGTCAGCATGCTCTGCTTGAATAGCAGGGGGCCAATGACCGGAAGGCGGTCCAGCCCACCGACACTTAGGGGGGACAGCAGGCTTTTCAGCCGATCGGACATGAAGGCAGTCCCCACCGGGGCGTTCAGCTTGGCTTTCTCACCCAGAAAGTTGGCGACCCCGGTGCCGAAAACCGTCAGCGTCAGCCCGGTGACGTTCTGGTTGGCCTTCAGGCTGACCGTCAGGAAGGCATAAATCAAAGCGCCACCGGCGCCGGCCAAAAACCCCGCCAGCACCGTCAGCACGGCGGAATCCGTATGGTAGCCGGCCAGGAATCCGGAAATCGCGCCCAGGTACATCATGCCCTCGACGCCCAGGTTGATGTTGCCGGCCTTCTGCGTCAGGATTTCGCCCAGGGTTCCGTACAGCAGCGGCACGCAGGCCAGGATGGACGCGTACAGAAAGGCGGTAGCCTGGCTCCAGAAATCCTGCGTCACACTGCCTCCCTTCTGCGCCGGATGCTGTACTGCAGGAAAAATTCAGCGCCCAGCACGAAAAAGAGGATAATGCCCTGCAGGATGTCGGACATCGAGGCGGGGATGCGGAACTCTGTCTGCATCATACTGCAGCCCTTCTGCATGACGGAAAACAGGAAGGCGACTGTCAGGGAGCCCAGCGGCGACAGCCGCGCCAGCCAGACCACGGAGACCGCCGTAAACCCTCTGCCGCCGGCTACCGCGTCGGTCAGCTGCCGGTCAGGCCCGGAGACCTGCATCATGCCAGCCAGCCCGCAAATGCCGGCGGAGAGAAACATCGTGCGCAGTACGATGCGCCTGACCGGCATGCCGGCGTAGCGGGCGGTCCGCTCATTCTGCCCCACAACCGCGATTTCATAGCCCTGCTTGGTATAGCGCAGGTACAGGTAGACCAGGACAACCATCAATAGCATCACGATCAGCCCAATGTGGACGTTTCCGATGAAGGGGAAGGGCAGTTCCGGCAGCCGCGCCTGCTTCGGGAAACGCGGCATCGCCGCGAATCCCCCTGCCGGGTCGCGCCAGGGTCCTTCCCGCAGGAAAGTGATGAGGTACAAGGCGATGTAGTTGAGCATCAGCGTGAACAGCGTCTCATTGGTGCCAAACCGCTTCTTGAACCAGGCGGGGACCAGCCCCCAAAGCCCGGCGACGAGGACAGCGGACACCGCCATCAGGATCAGCAGCAGGGCGGGCGGCGTTTGCGGCTGGAAATACGCGAAATAGCTGGCTGCCACGGCGCCCAGGGCGAACTGCCCTTCCGCGCCGATGTTCCAGAACCGCATCTTGAACGCCAGCAGCACGCCCAGGGAGGTCATCGCCAGCGGAATGGTCAGTTTGACCGTCTCCCGCTGCATGCCCGGTGTGCCCAGCGCGCCCATCAGCATGCTGCCGTAGACCCGCAGGGGGTTGTAGCCCAGGGAAGCCAGGAAAACGCCGCCTGCGGCCAGGGCGACGAGCACGGCGAAGGCGCGGTAGGCCCAGGCTGCCGCCGGCTGGACGTCGCCGCGCTGGACCACGTGGGGCATGGGCAGGGAAAACTTAAACAAATTCGTCCTCCTTGTCTGTCCTCAGGCCCGTCATCTTCATGCCCAGCAGCGCCTTGGTCGCGAAGCGGCTCTCGACAATCGCGCTGACCCGCCCCGCGCACAGCACCAGGATCCGGTCGCACAGGCTCAGCAGCACGTCCAGGTCTTCGCCCACAAACAGAACGCCCACGCCCTTCTGCTTTTGCTCATTGAGCATGTCGTATATCGTCATCGACGCGCCGATGTCCAGCCCCCGAACTGGGTAGGCGGTAATCAGCACCCGGGGTCCCAGGCTGATTTCACGGCCCAGCAGCACCTTTTGCACGTTGCCGCCGGAAAGTTTGGACAGCTTCACGTTCAGCCCCGGGGTCGCGATGCGCAGCCGCTCGACCATCCTCTGCGCTTCCTCCCGCGCCTTCCTGCGCCGGAGGATGATGCCTTTTTCGTCGCGATAGGTTTTCAGCAGCAAGTTGTCCGGAATATTCATTCCGCCCACCAGGCCCATCCCCAGGCGGTCCTCCGGGATGAAAGCCATGGACACCCCGCGCCGGATGATTTCGCGGGGGGTCAAGCTATCGATGCGTTGACCGTCCATGAACACCGAACCGCCGGACGGCTTCTCCAATCCGGCGATGATTTCGCACAACGCTTTTTGCCCCGATCCTGCCACCCCCGCCACGCCCAGGATTTCACCGCCCCTGAGTTCAAAGCTGACGTCCTGGATCACTTGCCTGCCACCGGCATCCCGGGCGGTCAGATTCGAAACCTTCAGCAGCGTGGGGCCCAGCGGGGCTTCCGCCCGGTGCACGTCCAGGTCCAGCGGCCGTCCGACCATCAGCTCGGTCAGGAAGTACCGATCCGTCTTCGCGGTCTCGACCGTGCCTACGTTCACACCGCGGCGCAGCACGCTGACACGGTCGGAGATGGCCATTACCTCGTCGAGTTTGTGGGTGATGATGATGACCGCTTTTCCCTCCCGGCGCATCCGGTCCAGCGTGTCAAACAGGTTCTGGATTTCCTGCGGTGTGAGCACCGCGGTGGGCTCGTCCAGAATCAGCTTGTCCGCGCCGCGACAGAGCACCTTGAGGATTTCCGCTGCCTGCTTTTCGCTCACGGACATCTCATAGACTTTTTTATTCAGTTCCACGGCCATCCCGAAAGCGGCAAGGGCTTTTTCAGGCTGGATACTGACGAGGCCCCGTTGGCCCAGCAGGATGTTCTCCCGCGCGGTCAGCACCTCTACCAGTTTGAAGTGCTGGTGGATCATCCCGATACCAAGGCGGATCGCGTCCCGGGGCGAACGGATGACGGCAGGTTTGCCGTCCAGCAGCACCTGCCCGGCGTCCGGCTGGTAGATGCCGGAAAGCATGTTGGTCAGCGTCGTCTTACCCGATCCGTTTTCGCCCAGCAGCGCCAGAATCTCCCCGCGCCGCACGTCCAGGTCGATGCGGTCGCAGGCGGTCGTCCGGTCAAAACATTTGGTCAGCCCGACGAGTTGGATGGCGGGCGGGACAATGGTCATCCGGTTCCTCCTTGGGCGGTCCGATGCGTACTTTATACCATAACTCCGGCCGCTGGGATAGGGAAGCGGGGCTGTCAACCTGCTGGCAGCCCCGCTTCGCGTCAGCAGAAACCCTTACTTGACTTCCACGCCCTTGATGAGCAGATTGGTCATCAGCCCGCCGGTGATGTCTTTGTCCGCGAGGGATTCACCTTCCTTGACCACCAGTTCGCCGGCGTTGTTGTAGATGGGGCCGGTGAACACGTCCCATTCGCCCGACAGGATGCGGGCGCGCGCCTCCTCGATCTTCTCCGCTGTTCCGGGGGCGACGTTCTTGGAGAGGGGGGAGATGTCAACCATCCCTTCCTTCAAGCCCAGGAAATAGTTTTCAGGCACCCAGGTTCCGTTGACAACGTCCTGCACCTGCGCGGTGTACACGCTGGCCCAGTGCCAGATGGGGGCGGTCAGGTGCGCGTCCGGCGCGGCCAGCGTCATGTCGGTGTTGTAGCCGCAGCCAAACTTGCCGGCTTCCTGCGCGGCAACCTGGGGCATGGAGGTGTCCACGTGCTGGGCGATGACGTCGCAATCCATGTCCAGCAGCGCGACCGCCGTCTGCTTCTCCAGCGTCGGGTCAAACCAGGAGCTGATGTACTTCACGTAGACCATCGCGTCCGGGTTGACGGACTGCACGCCCAAGGCGAAAGCGTTGATGCCGCCGTTGACCTCGGCGTTGTCCGCCCAGGCGGCGACGTAGCCGATTTTACCGGTCTGCGTCTTCAGGCCCGCCGCGATGCCGGCCAGGTAGCGCGCCTGGTAGATACGGCCGAAATAGTTGTTGAAGTTGACGCCGTTGTTCTTGTACCCGGAGCAGTGGGAGAAGATGACCTCCGGGTATTCCTC
>JAPXQZ010000079.1:7251-7640 GCA_033813835.1 Clostridia bacterium
TTCTTCCATGAAGTTCATGAATCCCCAGGAATTGCCGAAGATAATCTGGCACCCGGCGTCGACCAGCTCGCGCAGCGCCGCGTCGCACTCGGCGGTCTCGGGCACGTTGAACTTGTAGAGCACCTGTTCGTCCTTGAGCCCCAGGGCGGTCTTCATGCCCTCCAGGCCGTTGTAGTGCGCGCCGGAAAAGCCGTCGTCCTGCAAGCCGATCAGCACCATGCCGACCTTGAGCGCATCCACGGGCACCGGCTTGAAGGCGGAAGTCGCTCCGGCGTGTACGGCCGGGGCCAGTCCGCCCGCCAGCAGCGCCAGGAACAGGGACAGGGCGATGAACCGGAACCAGCGGGAATGTTTCATGGAACCCTCCTCAATCATCTATTGTTCAGCTG
>JAPXQZ010000080.1:0-7635 GCA_033813835.1 Clostridia bacterium
GCCAGCGCGGTGCCGATGGGAACGGTGTAGAGCACGTAGAGCAGCGTGTTGAGCATCCCCTGCAGGAAATAGTTGGTGGTGCCCGGGATGCCCTCCAGCACGTAGCGGTAGTTGCCCAGGCCCCATCCGGCGAAGCTGCCTTCCAGCCGGTAGCGCTCCTGGAAGCTCATGACGACCACGCGCACGATGGGATAGAGGGTGAAGGCCAGCACGCCCGCCATGAAGGGCAGCAGGTAGTCCATCACCTCCAGCCGCCGCCCCATCCCGGCGCGCTTCTCCTCATCCCCCCGCAGGTAGGAAAGCAACAGCGCCAGCGCGAACAGCAGCAGGAAAACACCGGCAAACAGCAGCAGGGCGTAGAAATACATCAGGGGATACCAGGGTTCGGACACCTGCAGCTGCATCCGCACCGCGGCGGCGTTGACCGCCCCGGCCTTCCGCCCCGCCTCCGTCTGGGCAGCCCGGATGATGCCCGGCGCGGCGGCGTCAAGCCGCTCCGCGACCTCCGCGCGGAGGGCCTCGTCCGCGACGCGGGCCAGGATGCCCTCCTGCAGGGTCGTCAGCGCCGCGGACGCGATTTCCTGATCCGAAGCGCCCTGCGCGGCCTGCGCGGCGATGGCTTCCCGCAGCGACCGCTTCCTGGAGGAGACGCCGGTCGACACCGCGGAGCGCAGGGTCTTGTCCGCCTCCGGCCCGGCGGCTGCCTCCGTGACGCCAAAGATGGTTCCCTCCAGCAGCGCGTCCGTGCGCGCCAGGGCCGCCATCCCCTCCGTGCGCGCCTCCAGCATCCGACGGCCCGTGACGCCGCCCATGAGGGCGGCCGCGCCCAGCAGGGCGAGCAAGACGATATGCAGCCGCACCCGCCCCGGCCCGCTGCGGCGGGGGCGCTTTGTCTTATCCTGTCCGTCCGCCATCAGCAGTACCGCTCCCCCGTGTCCCGGCCGAAGAGAAAGACGCCGCGGTCCTTGAGCCCCAGGTGGACGGCGTCGCCGGGCTTTAGGCCGTAGTCCGCGGACAGGTAGGCGCGGAACTCCTTCCCGCCGAAGCGGAGCAAGGCCATTTCCTCCTTGCCGGTCTGGTAGACGCTTTCCACCAGGCTTGCCAATCGCCCTTCGTCCGGCCCGTCCTCCTTGATAAAGCTCTCCGCCCGCACCGCCAGGTTCACCTGCGCCCCCTCCGGAGGCGCGCAGCCCTCCTTCAGCCGCACCCGGGCGCCGTCGGGCGCGACAAAGAACCCGCCCCGCGCTTCCCCGGGGAAGTTGTTGATGGGCGGGTTGCCCAGGAAATCGGCGGCGAACTGGCTGTTGGGCTGGTCGTACAGGGTCTGGGGCGGGGCGTGCTGCACCAAATGGCCGTCCTTCATCAGCACGATATGGTCGGAGATGGACATCGCCTCCTCCTGGTCGTGGGTGACAAACACGGTGGTTACCCGCGTCTCCTGCTGGATGCGGCGGATTTCCTCGCGCATCTCCAGCCGCAGCCGGGCGTCGAGGTTGGACAGCGGCTCGTCCAGCAGCAGCAGCCGGGGCCGCTTCACCAGGGCGCGGGCGATTGCCACGCGCTGCTGCTGGCCGCCGGAGAGCTCCCTGGGCCGGCGGGACAGCAGCCCCGACATGTGCACCAGCTCCGCCATCTCCCGCGCCCGCGCCTCCCGCTCCCGGGGCGGAACCTTCTGGATTTCCAGGGGGAAGGTGATGTTGCCCATCACCGTCATGTGCGGGTAGAGCGCATAGTTCTGGAACACCAGGCCGATGCCGCGCTGCTCCGGCGGGAGCCGGGTCACGTCCTCGCCGTCAAAGAGGATGGTGCCGGAGGTCACCGGGAGGATGCCGGCCAGCATGTTGAGCACCGTGCTCTTCCCGCAGCCGGAGGGGCCCAGCAGGCATACCAGCTCGCCGTCCTCCAGCGTGACGGTAAAATCCTCCACCGCCCGGGTCTGCCCGAAGCGCTTGGATAGCCCCCGCATGATGACCTGCATCGCGTTCCCCCAATACTATGGATGAGTTATTCTACCACCGAAGGCCTCAGCCCCGACGTTCCTGGCTGTCGGCGATTTTCTGCGCGTTTTCGACCAAATCGCCGAAGCCGTACAGGATGAATGACGACGCCCACGACGCCAGCGAACCCAGCACGATGGTGAGAATGCCGCCCCATGCCATGCCGCCCTGCACTTGGATGCCGTACATGCTGATGCTGGTGCGCGCGCCGGACATCATCACGATGCCCGATATCACGCTGGCCACGATGCCCACCCAGGTGATGAGCTTGGCCAGAACCTTGATTTTGTGCCCGATATTGCTGAACATGGCGTATCCCTCCGCAACCACGAATGCGTTTGTCGTCCGCCGGAATCATAACGTCATCGCGTTTGCATGACAATCGGCAATATGGCAAGGCAACCAAGAATACCGTATACAAAACAGGGGAGCCTCGCGGCCCCGCGCCGCTCCCTCCTGCGCGGCCAAAGGGCATATGATGGGGACAAGCGCAATGCTTGGAGGGAACCCATGCCGCTGACCATCGTCATCCTGGGCGCCGGCGCCGCGGGGCTTGCCGCGGCCGAGGCCGCCCGCGCGCAAGAGCCGGGGTGCCGGGTTGTTTTGCTGTCAGAGGACGCGCGTTTGCCCTACTACCGCACACGCCTGTGCGAACTGCTGGGCGACCCGTCCCGGGCGGAGCTGCTCACCATCCACCCCCGGGAGTGGTACGAAGCGCGGGGGCTGGAACTGCGCCTGGGCTGCCGGGTACTGCGCCTGCGCCCGGATGCGCGCGCGCTGGATATCGAGGGCGGCGCGACGCTGAACTACGACCGGCTCATCCTGTGCAGCGGCAGCGCGCCCATCATCCCGCAGGTGCCGGGGAGCGATTTGGACGGCGTGGAATCCATTTGGACGATGGACGACGCCCTGCGCGTGGAAAAGCGCGCGTGGCCACCGGCGCGTACGTCGCCTCCATCATCGCGGGACCGGATGGCCGCGCCGCGGGCGTGCGGCTGGAGGACGGCAGCGAGTTCCCCGCGGATATCGTCCTTTTCTGCGCCGTGGCGGAGGGCCGCTGGTACGGCCTGTGGAGCGTCGCGCGACAGATAGGCGCATCGGCGGGCGGCAACGCCGCCGGGGGCAGCCAAACGCTTGCCATGCCCGTGCCGCCCTACCTGGTGCGCGCCATGGGCTCGCAAATCGCGTCCGCCGGAACCATCGAGGAGGGCAGCCTGCCCCGGGAAGCGCTGGAGCGGCTGCGCCGCGAAATCACCGACAACGCCGAGGCGTTCCGCTACGCCAAATCCCTGCTTCTGGAGTGTTCAAAGGATTCTACAAGAACAGCCAATCCGGAATCGGCCAATTTGGTGGCAATAACAGAGACGCACGAAGCCGGATACTATCAGAAATTGACGTATCTTTCCCGGTTTTTAGCAACTTTGACTGTCATTGTGAGGTATTTCAGAAGGACGCCAATGCGTTGGTTCAGGACATGGACGCGGTGGATTTGGCGTATATAGATCCCCCATACAATCAGCACCCATATGGTTCAAACTACTTCATGCTCAACCTGATCAACGGGTACGTCCGGCCACTGGAGATAAGCCCGGTTTCGGGCATTCCAGTTGACTGGAACAGATCAAGTTACAACAAGCGGAACCTTGCAAGCAAAGCATTTATGGAGATGATTTGTGTTATAAAGGCAAAATATCTGCTTGTTTCATACAATTCCGAAGGGTTTTTTTGTGGATGAGATGTTGACAATGCTGCGGGACGTTGGATCTGTCGAAATGATGGATACGCAATACAACGCCTTTCGCGGATCCCGCAATTTACGCAATCGCAGTATTCATACCAAGGAATACCTGTTCCTCGTGTCAAAGGAAGGGCTGCATTGATGAGCAAAAAAGAGGCGCTGCGCGTCCAGCGGCTGAATACTGTTATCAACGCGACCGCCAGACAGCAGGAAATGGAATGTATCCAGGCGTTGTATATTGTGGAAGACCGCGCGAAGAAGAAGCACGGGGTCATGTTGGCACACTACAAAACTATCAGCTTGTCAAAGATTGTATCGCACCTGCAGAAGCTCTTCCCAGACGCGGAGTATGCGGAAGTCTTGCCATATTCCTCCAAATAACCCGATGGGGGTATTCTGTATCTGTCGGATAAAAGGGCAACGACTTCCCCATACTGATATCAGAGGTCAAAAACCAGGGTACCAATGATATCCGGATACAGAAAGGCAAAAACAAACAAGCCACGGGTAACGCCATTGAACGTCTTGGGAAGAACGTCATCGGCTTGCGCAGGTATTTTCTTGCCGAAAGCATCTTTCCCTTTGTCTGCTTTGGGTATGGATGGGATTTCCATGAGGGTTCATCCATCGTTGATTGCGTGGTGACGATCCATATATTTGGTAAACTCAACGTGTCCTCCCTGTTCAATCAAGGGGAGAATGGAAAATTCAACCAGGGCAGTTTCTATTTTCGTCAGGAAAGGTGGTCTGTTGCGGAAATGGCGGACATCATGTTCGATATCGCCAAGAAGAGCATTTTCTATTACTTCGCCAAGTATGGAGAGAGCAGTTTCAAAGAAGGCTGATGCTTTCGGGATGCATCTTCATCCTGTATAGCCAGAATAAAACGGGAGCCTTGCGGCCCCCGTTTTGTCGCGTGGAGCGGAAGCGTTATCGCTGCCGCAGTCTTGTATCGAATTGTCAGTTCCCCTTCAGCGCGGCGTTAGAAACGGTGACCGCCTCGGTCCAGGCCTCGTCCACGGTCATTTCGCCGCCCGCGGCCTTGATGACCGCGTCGTTGATGGCAGCGCGGACCTGCGCGGCGCCGGTGACGGCGGGCAGGCTGCCGGCCTTGCCCAAGTTGGCCTCAAGCGCCTGCAGGGCCTTGGAGGCCAGGGCGTCCCGGGCGACGTACTCCTGGTAGGCGGGCACGTCCGCAGTCCAGGAATAGGGCGCCAGCGCCGTCACGGCCTCCACCCAGCCGGCGTTGACGTCGGCGGAGATGAAGTACTTGACGAACTTGTAGGCTTCTTCGGCGCGCGCGTCGTCCTTATAGTAGAACACGATGGGACCGCGGTTCCAGGAGGGGAACCAGGTATCCGCCGGCATGGGCGCCATGCCGAACTCGAACCCGTCCGGGGTCACATAGGGGTAGCCGGCGACCGAGCCCACGAAGCCCGCGATGACGCCGGAATTGAAGTCCGGGGAGAAGTAGTTGCCCGATTCCGGGCGGGCTTTGAAGTAGCCGGCCTTGAAGGCGTCCACCAGCCACTGCACCTTGGCGCGCACCTCGGGGGTGTCGAAAAGGACGGCCTTGTTTTCCACGTCGATATAGCCGGCGCCCGGGGTTTCCATGATCAGCATCTGCACGAAATCGGTGATGGTGTTGTCGAAGCCCAGGCCGGGGATGCCCTTGGCCTCCAGAATCTTCCGGGAGGCGGCTTCCATCTCCGCCCAGGTTTCCGGCACCTCGATCTGCAGCTCGTCGTAGAGGGTCTTGTTGTAGAAGAGGATGGGGCCGGTGGTATAGGCGGGCAGGTAATGGATGAGCCCGTCGGAGAAGGCCTTGACTTCGCCGTTCATCACGCCTTCCTTCAGAGAGGCGTCGAAGCCCTCGATGCCGATGTCCGGGTCGTAGATATACTGACTCAGGTCCGCCAGCAGGCCGGCGTCCACGTACTTGGCCGCCTCGGAGGCGTAGTTGAAGATGATGTCGGGGCCAATGCCCGCGACCACCGCGCTGTGGACGGTATTGGTGAAGCCCTCGTAGGGCTGGCTGAGCAGCTCCACCTCCGCCGTGTCCTGGGAGGCGTTGTAGTCTGCCACGGCCTTCTTGAGGTATTCCTCCTGGCCCTCGGTGAAGGTATGCCAGATGGTTACCCTGGTCTTGGCGCCACCGCCACCGCCCGCGGGGGCGGTCGTCGCGGGCTGTTCAGCCGGTGCGTCCGTGACCATCGCGGGGGCATCCGTCGCCGGCACGGGGGTGGGTTCAGGCTTGGGCGCGGGTTTGGTCAGGAAATAAATCGCGACAGCTGCCGCGATGACCAGCAATACGATGATGACGGTGGTCCAGGTTTTCTTGGTCATACATACCTCCAAATAAAAAACCCGGCTCTTCGCCGGGTTTATTGCCTTAGCTGCCGGTGGTCGGCGCGGGGGCGGGGGCGTCGGTCGGGGCGGCGGGCGCGTCCGTGACAGCCGCGGGGGCATCGGTCACGGCGGCGGGCGCCTCGGTCACCACGGGGGTCGGGGTCGGGGCGGGCTCCTTCTTGCCGCCGAACACGCCGGTAGCCCACAGGATGATCAGCACAATCACCACGATGGCAATCACGATGGACCAAGTCTTCTTCGTCATGGTTTCCTCCTTGCAGTTGTGCGCCGGGCAGGCATCTGGCCGCTCCAGGGCGCTTTTTACTGCGACGGCATCGCCGCATTACGCTGATAATATACCTTGCCGTCTGCAATTACAAACCAAAATGCCTTGTTTTCGGGAAAAATTTTCGGTTTTTCATACGGTTTTCAAGGCATCGGCTGATTTTCCCCCACCTTGTACATCCCTTGCCGCCCGCGGCGCCTCATTCCGGCTCCTTTTGGGCGACCTCCCCGTCCTGCTGCGCGCGGTAACGCTCCAATGCCTGCAGCAGCCCTTTGGGGAAGGGGACGCCGGCGAGGGCTGCGTTTTCGATGACGGAGAGGGCTTCGTTGGCGGAGTAGAAGCCGATGACGGTGATGCGGACGATTTTAGTGCCCAGGAGGCCGTCCAGGGCGGTACCCAGGATGATGAGCAGGATCATGAGCAGCTTGCGGGAAACGCCGTCAAAGAAGGCGCGGGAGAGGAAGCCGCCGGTGACGGAATGGTCCGAGCGTTTGCGGAAGGAGACGACCAGGCCGGTGATGATATCCAGGGCCATGATGGAGAAAAAGATTTCCATGAGGGTATCCCAACCGCCCAGGATGACGGCGAACCAGGCGGCGAAGGACATACAGGCACCGCCGAAGATTTTGAACACTTTTTCCACGCAATACCTCCGATGTGGGACCGTAGAAGTGGAAAGGAGAGGGAGAGGGAGAGGGACCAATCGGAGCACCAGGGCGGAGAGCCGCCGGAGCAGCTGCCGAATCAGCCGCCCAGGAGGAGCCGGAGGGAATCGGAGTAGGCGAGGCCGGTGGTAGGGATGCCGACCAGGTGCTGCCAAGCACGGAGGGCGGCGGAGGTTTCGCGGCCAAAGATGCCATCGGCCCCGTAGCGGGGCAACTTGAAGCCCAGGGCGAGGAGCTTCAGCTGCAGCTGCCGGACCGCCTCGCCGCGGGAGCCGAAGACGAGGGAGGGGGGCCATGCCGGCGCGGTTCCGCCCGCACCGGGATCGAAAAGACTGCCGCCGCTTATATCCGGGCCGGGGCCCGCAGCGGGAGGGGGCGCGGTGACGCCCGCGCCGCCCAGGGAACCGTGAGGGGACGGCGCAGCGGCGGTGCCGTCCGCCGCGGAAGGAGGGGGCGGGGATTGTCCGGGCATGGGGAAGCCGAGGGGGAAGGCCACGTGGGTCCAGGGATAGGAGGAGAGGCGGGAGAGGAGGACGCCGTCGCGGTGGCTGCGGGCATCGACCACGGAGCCGTCGCCCAGGGCAAAGCCCACGTGGGCCA
>JAPXQZ010000081.1:0-7413 GCA_033813835.1 Clostridia bacterium
CCGCCGCATCGATAACCAGCTGCGCGGCCGCGCCGGGCGCCAGGGCGACCCGGGCTCCAGCCAGTTTTTCATCTCGCTGGAGGATGACCTGATGCGCCTGTTCGGCGGCGAGCGGATCGAGCCGCTCATCGGCCGGCTGGGCATGGAAGAGAACGAGCCGCTGGCGGCCGGCCTTTTGACCAAGCAGATTGAGAATGCCCAGAAGCGCATAGAGAGCCGCAACTTTGAAATCCGCAAGAACGTGCTGCAATACGACGACGTGATGAACCAGCAGCGCGAGCTGATTTACTCCCAGCGCCGCCAGGTGCTGGAAGGCCAGGACATGCGCCAGGCGGTTTCCGCGATGGGGGACAAGCTGCTGGAGGAAGCCGTGCAGCGTTTCTGCGCGGGGGAGTCTGGCGACTGGGACGTGGACGGGCTGGCCGAATACCTGGAGCGGCTGATGGTTCCTTTCGGCACCCTCAGGGCCAACCGGGACGCCATCCGCGGATTTGACCGCGGCGGGATGCTGGCCTTTCTGAAGAAGGCCGCTGGCGATTTCTACCATCGCCGGGAGGAGGAGCTGACTGCCCTTGGCATCGACATGCGGGAACTGGAGCGCTCCATCCTCCTGCGGTCTGTGGACAACCGCTGGATGGACCATATCGATGCGATGGACCAGCTGCGCGACGGCATCGGGCTTCGGGCCTACGCCCAGAAAAACCCGGTGAATGAATACAAGATGGAAAGCTACGACATGTTTGACGAGATGTCCCGACTCATCCAGGAGGACACCGTCCGTACGCTCTACCAGCTGCGCATCCAGAAGCCGCAGGAACGGAAAGCCGCCGCCCGGGTAACCTCTGAAAGTGGCTTTGACACCCCCGGGCAGGCGTCGCGGCAGCCGGTCAAAACAAAACCCGGGGAGAAAATCGGCCGCAACAGCCCCTGTCCCTGCGGCAGCGGGAAGAAATACAAGCACTGCCACGGCCAGAGCGGCGCCGCCGCGCTGTAAGGAAGGATAAGGATGATTGTAGGTCTGGAGGAGATCAAACAAGGCCTGGGGGATATGCAGGCGGAGCTCGAGGAAATCAGGGACGGGCTGCACGTTCCCCAGATGGAGCGGGAGCTGGGCGAGCTGCGCGAGGAAATGGCCGCGCCGGGCTTTTGGGACGACGTGGAGCGATCCACCCTCGTCAACAAGCGAATTTCGACGCTGGAAGGCAAAATCGGCCACTTTGAAGACCTCCGGCGCCAGCGGGACGACCTGGAGGTCATGGTCGAGCTGGCGGAGGAGGAGAACGACGAAGCCACCGCCCGCGAGGCGGAAAACGAAATGGCCTTGCTGCGCGGTCAGGTGGACGCCCTGGCGCTGGAAACGCTGATGCGCGGGGATTACGACCAGAGCAACGCCGTGCTGTCCCTTCACGCCGGCGCGGGCGGCACTGAGGCCCAGGACTGGACGCAGATGCTCTACCGGATGTATATGCGCTATTGCGAGAGAATGGGTTTCAAGATCACCATGCTGGATTACCTGGAGGGCGACGAGGCGGGCGTCAAATCCGTTTCTTTCGAGGTGGACGGGGACAACGCCTACGGCTATCTGCGCGGTGAGAAGGGCGTCCACCGCCTGGTGCGCATCAGCCCGTTTGACTCCAACGCAAGGCGGCACACCTCTTTTGCTTCCCTGGACGTGGCGCCGATGCTGGAGGACGACGGGCACATCGACATCAACATGGAGGACGTGCGGGTGGACACCTACCGCTCCACGGGCGCTGGCGGCCAGCACGTCAACAAGACCGACTCTGCCGTGCGCATGACGCATATCCCTTCCGGCATCGTGGTCTCCTGCCAGAACGAGCGTTCCCAGGTGCAAAACCGGGAAATGTGCATGCGGATGCTGCGCGCGCGGTTGCTTGAACTCAAGGAACGCGAGAACGAGGATAAGATGGCCGAAATCAAGGGCGAGATGAAGAAAATCGAATGGGGCAGCCAAATCCGCTCCTACGTTTTCCAGCCCTATACCATGGTCAAGGATCACCGCACAGGTTATGAATCCGGCAACGTGGACGACGTAATGGACGGCAACCTGGACGGTTTCGTGACGGCTTACCTGAAGATGCAGTGAGTTTGGACCCAAAGGCTCGGTTGGTTTGCGCGGGGACAACGGCATGGGGACGGCGGCTGGTTGCGGTTTTGCTTTTTGTTTCCCTGATTCTTCTGGCACCGGCTTTCCTTTTCCGGGAGGCCCGCCAGGCGGAAAAACTGGTAGACTTGTTCAACCGACACGCGAGGGTGGAATCATCCGAAATCAGCGCAACGGATTTTCCGGCCTTGGCGGACGCGCTGTCAGGATATCTGTCCGGGCGGCGCGAAAGCGCGCAGGTGTCAATCAGCGGCAATGGCGCGGCTACACCCGCGTTTAAGCCGCATGAAACCGCGCACCTGAAGGACGTTAAATCCTTGTTTCAGCTCTCGATAAAGCTCTGTTTCCATGCGATATTATCCATGGCGCTGGCTGCCGGCACTGCCCTTTGTCTCAGCCGCAGCGGGAAGGGAACGGCGCTTTTCGCGATTGGCGCGGGCGGACAGACAGCCGTGCTGGCAGCGGGTGCGTTCCTGGCTCTCCTGGCCGGCGCTGTGGCGCTTGATTTCAATTCGGCTTTCACACTGCTCCACCGCCTGGCGTTTTCCAACGACCTCTGGCTCCTCGACCCATCCAGGGACGTCCTGCTCCAGTTGATGCCGGAACCCTTCTTTATCGAATACGCCGCCCGCGCGGCACCCGGATATCTGGCCGCGCTCGTTGTGCTGTTGGCTTTTTTTACTGGCTTAAGGCTGATGGGAAAGAGGCTTGCCGTTGGAGAAACATGAAACCGGATCCATCGCGCGAGGATTTAGCAAAGCGGTCCGGATCCTGGGCATCGAAAGCTCCTGCGACGAGACAGCGGCGGCCGTGGTGGAAAACGGCCGCGTGGTGCTATCCGACGCCGTCTTCTCGCAAATCGCGCTGCATGCTCCCTACGGGGGCGTTGTGCCGGAAATCGCCAGCCGTTCGCATATTGAAAAGATTGACGCAGTTGTTACCCATGCGATGGAGCAGGCGGGCCTCGCGCTCACTGACCTGGACGCCGTTGCGGTTACCCATGGGCCCGGGCTGGTGGGCGCGCTGCTGGTCGGCGTCAGCTACGCCAAGGGGCTGGCCTATTCGCTGGGCAGGCCGCTGATTGCCGTCAATCACATCGCTGGGCACATCAGTTCCAACTACCTCGCATATCCTGAACTTGAACCGCCGTTCCTTTGCCTGGTCGCGTCCGGCGGCCACAGCCACCTGGTCGAGGTGAAGGAAGGCGGGTACCGGCTCATCGGCGGCACCCAGGACGATGCGGCCGGCGAAGCGTTTGACAAGGCCGCCCGGGTGCTCGGCCTGCCCTATCCCGGCGGCCCGAACCTCGACCGGCTGGCGGACGGGGGCGACCCCAATGCCTATATGTTGCCCATGCCGCACCCGGCGGGGCGATATGATTACAGTTTTTCCGGTCTGAAGACCGCGTTCATCAACCTGGTCCACGGGCTGCGCCAGCGCGGCGATCCGTACCGCGAAGCGGATCTCGCCGCCGTTTTCCGGGATACGGTCGTCCGGCATCTTTGCGACGCTGCCATCCGCGCCTGCCTGGATTACGGTTTCAGAACGCTGGCCCTGGCAGGCGGCGTATCGGCGAACAGCCTGCTGCGCCGCCTGCTTGCCGAGCGTTGCGCAGACGAGGGAATCGCCTGTTATCTGCCCCCGCTGCACCTCAGCGGCGACAACGCGGCGATGGTTGCGTCCGCCGCGTATTTTCAATTGAAAAAGGGAGATGTGGCGGGGTTGGACCTGAATGCCGACCCGTCGTTAGCCCTCAAGTACGCGGCGGAGGACCAGCCGGTGGATTTCTGACCTGGTTCCAAGCCGCAATGGCAGAATCGACGTTCCCGCCCCGCAGCTGACAAAAATATCCGCGCCGGATTCCCGATACCACCCCGCACGGTAGCGGTTTCTATAGACGCTGGAAGAGAGCAGGCTTTTGCCGAACAGGGCGACTTGCCCGCCATGCGTGTGCCCGCACAGGGCAAGATTATAACGGAACCCAGCTTCCGCCGCGTCCGGCAGCAGGTCGGGGGAATGGGAGCAGAGAAGGACAAACGGGGCGTCTTTCGCCTGCTGTTTCAGCGCCTGGAAGTCCGGCTTCCCGCACCTGAAGTCGTCCGGCACGCAAACCGCCAGTGCGGCGTCTCCGCGGCGGAGGACCCGGGTCTGGTTGACAAGGGGCTGCACGTTCTTTTCCCGCATGGCGTACAGCAGGGAATCCAGGGGTAGGCCGCTCTCCGGGTAATCGTGGTTCCCCAGCGCCGCCAGCACCGGCGTTCCGGCCGGAAAGGCGGGAATCGTTTCGAAGAACATGACAGCCTGCCCATAATCTTCGCCGTAATCCCCACCAAGGAGAATCAGATCCGCGCCCAGGGCGACGATGCGCGCTTGCAGTTGACGGGCGGCCTGCGCGTCAAGGTAGGCGCCGAAATGGATGTCCGTGGCGTAGGCGACGACGAAACCGTCGAAGGCTTCAGGCAGCGCCTCCAGCGGGCGCTCTTCCTCCCGCAGGACGATGTTTCCCGCCAGGTAAAAGGGATACAGCCATTTTCTGTCCCGGGGTATCCGCCGCAATACAGGCGGCAGCGCGCGGCTCAACGACTCTCTCAGCCCCATAATGACCTCCCGGTTTTTGCCGCCCCTACCGGTATTTGAGGGGAAAGGGCGGACGCTTGCACTTTCGGCAGGGTACGCTTACTATAGCATGGACATCAAACCCAGGTGGAAGGGAGACGGAGTGCTAAGCCGAAAATCGTTTGCGCTGGCGATGATCCTGCTGTCAGTTTGCCTGCTCGCGGGCTGCGCTCCGGTTCCCGGGCCGGAAGCGCGGATGACGCCCCAGGCTGTCCTCATCACGGGTTATGCAACCGTCGGCGCGGAACCGAAGAAAACGCCGATACCGGAATCCATGCGGGCTGCCCTGCCGGAAGAGGGGCAATACACCGCCAGGGACGACGTGGCGCGTTATCTGTTCCTGTACCGACGCCTCCCGGACAACTTCATCACCAAGCCCCAAGCGCGCGCGCTGGGATGGAGCGGCGGGGATTTGCGGCCGTATGCCCCGGGAAAGGCCATCGGGGGCGACCGATTTGGAAACTACGAGGGCCTGCTGCCGGAGAAAAAGGGCAGGGTCTACTATGAGTGCGACGTCGACACCTTAAACAAGCCTTCCCGGGGCGCCAAGCGCATCGTCTATTCCAGCGACGGGCTGATTTATTATACAGATGACCACTATAAGCATTTTACCTTGCTGTATTCGGAGGATGGGCATGTTGGAGATTGAACTGGACGGGCGAAGGATGGACAACCGGGCGAAGGCGCACGCCTACCTGCAGCAGCAATTGCAATTGCCCGCCCACTACGGAAACAATCTCGACGCGCTGGCGGACTGCCTGTCGGAACTCTCCGGCTACGATGTCGTCTTCATCCATTCCAACGCCATGCTCAACGCGCTGGGAGCGTATGGCCAGAAGATGCTCAGGGTCTTTCAGGAAGCATCCCTGGGCAGGCGGGACTTCCGGTTTCGGGCGGATGGCGCAGACCGTTAACCGCCGCCCAGCACGCCCATCAGCGCGCTGAACACCTGACCGATGCGGTCACGGATGACCAGGTCAGCGAAACGGTCATAGGGGGTTTCATCCCGGTTGATGATGACCAGCCTGCCCGGGCACAGCCGGACATATGCGGCGGCCGGATAAACCTGCAGCGAGGTACCGCCCACGATTAGCAGGTCGGCCGCCTGAATCCTCCGGACTGCCTCCAGCGTCACGGCCTCGTCCAGCGGTTCCTCATACAGCACCACTTCAGGCCGCACAATCCCGCCGCAGTCACACCGGGGAACGCCTTCACTCCGCAGAATATGCTCCAGGGGATAGGCTTTCCCGCAATCCAAGCAGTGATTCCTGCGCGTGGTGCCGTGCAATTCCAGCACGTGGACGGAACCGGCTTTCTGATGCAGCCCATCGATGTTCTGCGTGACCACACAGTCAACCTTCCCGCGCTTCTCTAATTCCGCGAGGGCGATATGCGCGCCGTTCGGCAGCGCGTCCGGCGCCAGGATCTTTTCGCGGTAGAACGAATAAAACAAATCAGGGTGACGCATGAAGAAGGCGTGGCTCAGGATGGTCTCCGGCGGGACAGGGCTTTTCTGGACGTAAAGTCCCTCGGCGCTTCGAAAATCGGGGATGCCGCTTTCCGTCGAGACGCCGGCGCCGCCAAAAAACACGGCGCGCCGCGCCTCCTTCACAAACGACGCAAACGCAGGGATGCTTTGCACAACGCTCCTCCTTTTTCATTGATTATACTAGATTTGAAGGGTTGGCAAAAGGGCGCGGTCCTTAGGAGGCGGGGGCTCCATCCGCTCATTGTGAACGGCCTGTACAAAAAGCGGCGTTGAACTTTGGAGGCGATAACAGTGGCGCGGGCGGGTCAAATTGCCTATACTTCGGTCAACGGCGGAAATAATCATCAAGGAGGACGGACATGGCAAGCGTAACGCTCAAGAACATCTACAAGATTTATCCTGGCAACGTCACCGCGGTCTCCGACTTCACCCTGGACATCCAGGACAAGGAGTTCATCGTCCTGGTCGGCCCGTCCGGCTGCGGCAAGTCCACCACCCTTCGCATGGTCGCGGGGCTGGAGGAAATATCCGACGGCGAGCTCTATATCGGCGACAAGCTGGTCAACGACGTCGCGCCCAAGGACCGCGACATCGCGATGGTTTTCCAGAACTACGCGTTGTACCCCCACATGACGGTGTACGACAACATGGCTTTCGGCCTGAAGCTGCGCAAGACGCCCAAAAGCGAAATCAAGCGCCGGGTGGAGGAAGCCGCCCACATCCTGGATATTGAGTACCTCTTGAACCGCAAGCCCAAGGCGCTTTCCGGAGGTCAGCGCCAGCGTGTGGCGCTGGGCCGCGCCATCGTCCGCGAGCCCAAGGTTTTCCTGATGGACGAGCCGCTGTCCAACCTGGACGCCAAGCTGCGCGTGGCCATGCGCACCGAGATCACCAAGCTCCACCAGCGCCTTCAGACCACCTTCATTTACGTGACCCACGACCAGACCGAGGCGATGACCATGGGCTCCCGCATCTGCATCATGAAGGACGGCTTTATCCAGCAGGTCGACACCCCGCAAAACAACTACGATTACCCCAACAACAAGTTTGTGGCGGGCTTCATCGGCAGCCCGCAGATGAACTTCTTCGACGTGAAGCTTGAGAAAGAGGGCGACAAGGTCGTTGCGGTGTTCGGGGACAACAAAATCGTCGTTCCAGAGGAAAAGCTCCGGAAGTTCAAGGA
>JAPXQZ010000082.1:0-7323 GCA_033813835.1 Clostridia bacterium
CCTTCGGCGCCATCATGCTGGCGCTGGTGGACGGCCAGCCGCGGCTGCTCACCCTCCGGGAAATGATCGGCCATTATATCCGCCACCAGGAGGATGTCGTCACCCGCCGCACCCGTTACGACCTGGACAAGTCCCTCGCCCGCTCGCACATCCTGGAGGGCTTGCTCAAGGCCTTGGATAACATCGACGCCATCGTCCACCTTATCCGTTCCTCCCGCGATACGGCCGCAGCCAAGCAGGGCCTGATGGACGGCTTCGGCTTTTCCGACAAGCAGGCCCAGGCCATCCTGGACATGCGCCTGGCCCGGCTAACCAACCTGGAGGCGGACAAGCTGCAGGCCGAGTATGACGAATTGAACAAGGCCATCGCGTACTTCAACAACATCCTCTCCGACCATGGCCTGCTCATGCAGGTCATCAAGGAGGAGCTGACCCTCATCCGCGACCGCTTCTCCGATCCCCGCCGCACGGAAATTTCCGCCGTGGAGGGCGAGATTGACGTGGAGGAGCTCATCACGCGGGACGATATGGTGGTTACCCTGTCCCGCCTGGGATACGTCAAACGCCTCGCGCAGTCCACCTACCGCGCCCAGCAGCGCGGCGGCAAGGGCGTCACCGCCCAGGGGCTGAAAGACGAGGACGTCACCGAGCAGCTCTACACCGTCCATTCCCACGACGAGCTGCTGTTCTTCACAGACCGCGGGTGGGCCTACAGCCTGAAATGCTACGAAATCCCGGAGGCGGGGCGAGCAGCCCGCGGTACGGCCATCGTCAACGTCCTGCCGCTGCTGCCGGATGAAAAGGTGACCGGCATGCTTCCCCTGCCCCCGGAAGAACGGGAAGGCCAGTTCCTGCTGATGGCGACGCGCCGCGGGCTGCTGAAGAAAACGCCGCTGGAGGACTACCGCGCGATCCGCCGTTCCGGCATCATCGCCATCAAGCTCCGGGATGACGATGCCCTGGTCGGAGCTTCGCTGCTGGAGGGCGGCGAGGTCATGCTGGGCACGCGCCTGGGCCGCGCCATCCGCTTTGAGGACGGGCAGATCCGCCCGACCAGCCGCTACAGCATGGGCGTGCGCGGCATCCGCCTGGATAAGGGGGATGAGGTCATCTCGCTGTTGACGCTCGAGGAGGGCGCCCAGGTTCTCGGCGTCACCGAGCTGGGCTACGGCAAGCGCAGCGACCCGGCCCTGTACCGCATGACCAACCGCGGCGGCAAGGGCATCAAGGCCATGAACCTGACGAAGAAGACCGGTCCGCTGGCGGCGCTGCTGATGGTCCGGGACGACGAGGACGTGATGCTCATCACGGACGAGGGCATAATTATCCGGACCGACGCCGGGAAAATCCGCGAGACCGGCCGCTCCGCCCAGGGTGTCCGGCTGATGAAAGTGGCTAAGGACAGCAGAATCGTGGACGTCGCCCGCGCCGAGCCGGAACTGCCGGAGGGAGCTGAAAACCCGGACCCTGACGGAGCCGAAGGCGAGAGATCTTTTGAGCCGGAGGGAGCCGCGCGCCCGGGCGTGAACAATGGGGATATGCCGGGAAACGATATTTGACCGGTTCTATCCGGACGGACAGGGGCGTTTGCCCCTGTTTTTATCGATGGATTCGATTGCCTTGGTCTGGGGTGTGGTGTAAGATGCGCGTATGACACAGCGGCAGCGCTCCCTCGTCGGCGGCATTTCCATCCTGGGCATCGCCGGGCTGATCTGCAAGGTAGTCGGCGTCCTCTACCTGATCCCCCTGGCCAACTTGGTCGGACCGGAAGGCCTGGGTGTTTACAACCAGGTTTTTCCCTCCTACAACCTCATGCTGACCATCTCCTCCGCCGGACTGCCCGTCGCCGTCTCCCGCATGGTCGCCGACCGGCTGGCGCGCGGCCAGGCGCGAAACTCCAGCCGGGTTTTCCGTATTTCCCTGGTGCTCCTGGGAATCCTGGGCCTGGTCAGCACGCTTCTGATGCTGCTGTCTTCGGGACGGTTTGCCCAGGCGACCGGCACAGCGGAATCGCAGATGGGCTTTATGGCCATCGCGCCCAGCCTGCTGCTGGTCTGTGTGATGAGCGCCTTCCGCGGCTATATGCAAGGCCAGCGGCGCATGTGGCCCACCGCCGTCAGCCAGTTGATCGAACAAGTGGGCAAGGTGGCTGTTGCGCTGCCCCTGGCGCATGCCTTCACGCTCAAGGGCGGGTACGCCTACGGCGTCGCGGGGGCGCTGCTGGGAACCTCCCTGGCCGAGGCTGTCGCACTACTGTATATGTTCGTGGACTATCTCCTCGTCCGCCCCGGCATCCGCGGCCTGGAGGCGGCGGACCACCATGCGCCGGAAGGCCGGCGCTGTATTTCAAGGGAACTGATTTACACCGCCGTGCCCATCACCATCGGCGCCTGCATCGTGCCCCTGGCCAGCACGGTGGACAGCTTCATGCTCGTCCGCATGATGAAGGCATACCTGCCCGAACAGGAGGCGCTATCCCGCTATGGCATTTATGCGGGGCTGGTCATTTCCCTGATCAACGTGCCTACCGCCCTGGCGATGGCGATGTCCAGCAACCTCGTGCCCTCGATTTCTGCGAAGCGCGCCCGGGGCGACGTTTCCGGCATCCGGCGTGACGCGGCGGCGGGGCTGCGCCTGTCTATGGTAATCGGGCTGCCGTCCTCGGTCGGCATGAGCCTGTTGGCGGAGCCTATTCTTACGCTGCTGTTCCGAAGCCGGTATACGCCGGAGATGCTCCGCCTGGGCGGCCAGCTGCTCTCCATCAGCGCGATGACCATCGCGGTATTCACCCTTGTCCAGGCGACAAGCGGCATCCTGCAGGGGCTCTATAGGCAGCGCATCCCGATGTATACGCTGTTTCTGGGCGTGGTGGTCAAAATTGCCTTCAATTACACCGCAGTCCGCTTTCCTGCCTTCAATATCTTCGGCGCCCCCTGGGCGTCCCTCGCCTGCTACCTCATCAGCGGAGGGCTGAACCTGCACTATGTCGCCCGCCATGCGGCGATGCAAATTGACTGGAAGGATTTTCTGCTGCGGCCGGCGGCGGCGACGCTGGCGATGGCCGTTCCGGTCTTCGTTCTTTCGCTGTGGTTGTCCGGGCCGCTGCGCCGCAGTTGGGCTGCCATGATTCTCGTGATGGGTCTGGCAGCCGCGTTGTACTTCGCGGCGGCGTTCAGAATCGGGGCGCTTAAGCGAAGCGATCTGCCGGTTCGTTTCAGAAAAGAGGTTACATGAACCTGATTACCGTCGTCCCCCTGGGGCCCGGTTCGCCTGATCTGCTGACAGCGGGCGCGGTTCGCGCGCTTCGGTCCGCGCCCAGGGTTGTGGCGCGCACCGGCCGCCATGCGGCCCTTCTGTCGCTAAAAAATGAAGGCCTGCGTTTCGAATCCCTTGACGGCCTGTACCGGGAAAGCCCGGACTTTGACGCGTTTGCCCAGGCTGCTGTCGACCGGCTGCTCACATGTTTGGCGGAGGGGCCGCTGTGTTACGCGGTGAGCGACCCGACCTTGGACGAGACCGTCCGGCTGCTGCTGGACCGCGCGCCGGAGTCGGCAAGCGTGTTGCCCGGCGTCCCGCTGTCTTCCCCGATGGCTGCGGCGGCCGGTGTTTCACAGCCGCTTTTGGTGTCGGGTGCCGTCGGCCTTGTCATTCACAATGCCCAACAGCCGATATGCATCGCGGAACTAGACAGCCGCGCCCTGGCGGGGGAGGTCAAGCTCAAGCTGCTGCAAAAGTATGGCGAAGGGGCCCGTGTGGTCTTTTTCCCGCCGGGCGAGGAACCGTGCCGGGCGGGGCTGGAGATTCCGTTGGAAGACCTGGATCGCCAGCCCGCTTACGACCATACCGCCGGACTGGTCGTTTTCCCTGTGCCCCTGCTATCCAGAACCCGATTTGACGCGGAGGATCTGCTCGCCGTCATGCGCAGGTTGCGCGCGCCGGACGGCTGCCCCTGGGACCGAAAGCAGACCCACCAAAGCCTGGCGCGCTATCTGGTGGAAGAAGCCAACGAGGCTGCGGGCGAATTGCTGGAGGGCAACTGGGACGAAGCGGCCGAAGAGCTGGGCGACGTCTTCCTCCAGCTGGCGTTCCACGCCGTAGTGGGGGAACAGCACGCGACATTTGGCTGGGAAGACATGCTGTCCGCCGTCTGCCTGAAGCTCATCCGCCGGCATCCCCACGTGTTCGGAGACCTGAAGCTGGGTACGGCGGAGGAGGTATTGGTCAACTGGGACAGGATCAAGCAGACAGAAAAAGGAATCGGCGGGCTGTCTGGGGAGGTGGACACGGTGCCCCGCGGCTTGGCGCCACTGACGCGGGCGGAAAAAATCCAGAAGATTGCCGGGAAGGCCGGGCTGGATTGGGACGGCGCCCTGGACGCCCTCCAAAAGCGCGCTTGATGGGCGTTTCGGCAGACCAGGCCTTGCAAAAGGCGGTCGATAAATTCGCGTCCCGGCTCAGATGGATTGAAACTGCAGTGATTTCTGATAAAAAAAGCCTGAACTTGTTGACAAGCAAGGAAATCGGGGTATACTGGGAACGAAGCAAGGCAGTATCGCTTGACAGGGCTTCAAAAACATAGACAAACGGGAGGAATGCACATGAATAAAACCGAACTGATCGCCGCCGTGGCAAAGGCAACCGAGCTGAAGAAAGTTGACGCCGACAAGGCCGTCAACGCCGTCATCTCCACCATCCAGAAGACCCTGAAGAAGGGAGAGAAAGTCCAGCTCATCGGCTTTGGCACTTTCGAGTCCCGCAAGCGCCCCGCCCGTGTCGCGCGCAACCCGCGTACCGGCGCCGAGATCAAGGTGAAGGCCTCCAAGGCCCCCGCGTTCAAGGCCAGCAAGGCGTTCAAGGATCAGCTGAACTGAGGCGTTCGTCCTTTGGGACGTCAGGCCGTCGCGCATTCGCGCGGCGGCCTTTCACGACCGGGCATTCCATTCCACGGGAAAACGCGGGGCAAAGAGGGGGTTCCAATGAGGCTGGACAAGTTCCTGAAGGTATCGCGCATCATCAAGCGCAGGACCGTTGCCAAGGAGGCTTGCGACGGCGGGCGTGTCAGCCTCAACGGGCGCCCGGCTAAGGCAGGGGCGGAGGTACGCGAAGGTGACACGCTGGAAATCCGGTTTGGCAGCCGGCTGGGGCGCTATGAGGTCATCCGGCTGCAGGAAACAGTCCGGAAAGATGCCGCCGCGGAGATGTACCGCGTGCTTTCGGAAGACGAGGCGGTGAAAGCGGAGCGCAACAGCTGACGGCTGCCGTCCTTCCTTTCATGGGTATCCGGTCGACTGGCTTCAGCCAAGACGAAAGAAGCGCCAAATCCGGCGCTTCTTTCATATCTGCGGATAGAATCCCGTACTGTTTTAGAACGCACGTCCCTAGGCGTCAGCCTCCGGCGTCCCCGTTTTCCGGCGCCTTGTGGCGCTGGGAGCGGCGGCTGCGGGTCTCCGCCTCCCCCGCTTCTTCTGTGGAGTCTCCGGCCGGCTCGCTTTGGGTGTCGCGCGTGAGGCGGTAGGAGCCGCCTTCCGTTTCGGCAGGGGGAGCGGATTCTTCAGGAACCGCGGGCGCTTCCGCCGGCGTTGCCGCGTCCGGTTTGGATCTCAGGTATTTTTCATGCGGCATTTCCACCTTGTCCGCTACGCTTTCAGCCGCCTTTGCAGCCCCGTCCCCGGTTGCGTCCAGCGCCTGCCGGGTTTCGTCCGGCACGGCGGTATAGTCGCGGGTTACGCTGGTCTCGAAGGTGTCGTAGGCGGCGTTGCTTTTAGCCTTGGAGCGGGCGCGCATCACCGCGCTGACGCCAAGCAGGATGAGCGCGAGCCCGAAGAGGACGCCCAGCGCCAGCGTCAGGATGAACAACGCGTCACGCGCCTGGCCTCCCTGCGGCACGTATCCCGCCGGGACGGGGGAATGGGTGACGACCGGGGGGATGGTCTGGATGATTTTGCGCGTGGGGGCGGGGGTCGGCGCGACATAACTGATGCTCAGCGGGTTGGACAGGAACTCCACCTGGTTGTTCTGCACGTCCGTCGCGACGGCGGTAAACTGGTATTTGCCCGCCTGGGACAGCCGGAAGTCGCGGGTCAGCACGGTGCTTTGCCCAGGCGCCAGTTCGCGGATTGTGTAGATGTTGGTGCCCGCGTGGCGGATTAAAATGTTCTTGGCAGTGGTATTGCTGTCGTTGGTGACGGTCAGGTCGAAGCGGATGTCCCCGGGCAAGGAGGAAATGGTCTCGTTCTGCGCGCTCAGCGTCAGGTTGAGGCGCAGCATCTGCCCTTCCGTATAGGCGGACACCTTCAGCTCCGGCACCTTTTCTTCCTGGGTGGTCCCGGTGTTGTCCTCCAGTTTGAGGGTAAAGGCGTAGGTCGCCGTTTCGTTGACGATGACTTCCTTCTTCAATTCCCGGGTCTGTCCGGCACCGATTTGCAGGCTGGTGAACACATCCCCCAGCTTGGGGTCTGTCACCGTCACGTTGGAATAGCTGATATTCCCGGCGTTCTTGATTTCAAGGGTCAGCGTCACCGTCTCCCCAATATTGACCTGGGTCTTGTCCGCGGTCAGCGTATAGGTCAGCCGCGGCGTGGCCAGGAGTACCTGCACCGGCTGGACGGTGATCTGTTCCGTCTTCCGCTCGCCGTCCTTGCGGTAGGTGACCAGCGCCGAACTGGTCAAATCGCCTGTTACGTTGGTTTTGGTAAACGTCACCTTGGCGGTCGCGCCGGGATCCAGGGCGGCGACGGTCTGCGTCCGGGTGGAAATCAGGCGGTTTTCTTTGACCTGAATATTGGTCAGCTTGACGTTGCCCTGGTTGACCAGCTCATACAGGACGGTCACTTCCTTGCCGCGGCGCACCACTTCCGGGGCAATGGTCCGGTTGACCTTCAGGTCAACTTTCTCGCCGGTGTACGTCAGGCTGGCGGAGGCGGGCAGGGTGTGCTCAATCATGGCGCCGGCGGTGTCCGGGGTGCTGTAGCGCAGGGAATAGACCAGTTTGCCCTCATCCAGCTGTGCCTGGGTCACCATGTACTGCCCCTGCCAGGGATAGGTCTCCCCGGGGGCGAGCCTGAGCAGCATGCCGCCGTCGCCGAAAGAATTGACCGGCTTGCCATCCGGGTCATACAAGGACAGGGGCGTATCGATTTCATCGTTGCCGGCGTTGGACACCCGCGCGGAAACGGTTACCGTACCGGGTGCGGTCAGGCTGTCGGGTTCCACGCTCAACTCGATGGCAAGCCCGTCCTGCGCGCTCTGCGCGCCTGCGCTGAATAGGGGGAGGAGCAGGCAAAACGAAAGAATCAGGAGAAGGAAAACGCGGCTCCTCTGGCT
>JAPXQZ010000083.1:0-7287 GCA_033813835.1 Clostridia bacterium
CCACAACCTGCAGTACCAGGGCGTGTTCGGCATCAAGGACGTGCAGGACATGCTGGGCCTGCCCAACAGCGTCTTCACCGACGACAAGCTGGAGTATTTCGGCAACGTCAACTTCATGAAGGCCGGCATCGTCTACGCCGACCAGGTCACCACCGTCAGCCCCAGTTACGCCGAGGAAATCCAGACCGCCTTTTACGGAGAGCGGCTGGACGGCCTGCTGCGGGCGCGGCGCAACAGCCTTTCGGGCATCTTGAACGGCCTGGACGTGCGCGAGTTCGACCCCGCGACGGACACCCGCATCGCCAAGACCTACACCGCCGACGACCTCAGCGGCAAGGCGGCGTGCAAACAGGCGCTGCAGGAGGAGCTGGGCCTGGAGGTGCGCCCGGACGTGCCCGTCATCGCCATGGTCGGCCGCCTCAACAGCCAGAAGGGACTGGACCTGGTGGACTATGTCATCGCCGACATCATGCGGGAGGACCTGCAGCTGGTCTGCCTGGGTTTGGGGGAGTCCCGCTACGTGAACCTGTTTAGCTGGGCGGAACAGAACTACCCCGGCCGCGTGGCCGCCCAGTTCGTCATGGACAACGACCTGTCCCACCGCGTCTACGCGGGCGCGGACATCTTCCTGATGCCCTCCGCCTTCGAGCCCTGCGGCTTGAGCCAAATGATCGCCCTGCGCTACGGCGCCGTGCCGGTGGTGCGGGAGACGGGCGGGCTCCGGGACACGGTGCTCTCCTACAACGAGTTCACCGGCGAGGGCAACGGGTTCTCCTTCTTCAACTACAACGCCCACGATATGCTGCACGTCATCCAGCGCGCCCTGCGGTATTTCTGGGACGACAAGGCAACCTGGCAGAAGCTCCAGCACCGCGGCATGGCCGGCGACTATTCCTGGCGCAGGTCTTCCCAGCGCTACCTTGAAATCTACCAGAAACTGCTGCCTGTCCTGCTGCCCGTGAAGTCCGCGGCGCAGGAAACCGCGCCCCAGCCGGCGCGGCCGGAGGCACCCGCTGAAGCAGTTGCGGAAAAACCCTTGAAACCGGCCAAAAAGGCGCCGCCCAAAACCAAAAAGGAAGCGGCAGACCCCGTGGAAAAACCCGCGAAGACGCCGCCCATCGCCAAGGCCCCTGCCAAGCCCAAGGCCGCGACAAAAGCCAAGGCGGCGCCCGGGAAGGCCGCGGCGGAAACGCCCGCTCCCAAGCCGCGCAAGCCCAAAGCCTGACCCGGGCGGTCGAAGCCCGGCCTAGCGCTCCTAATCGTAGAGAAACCCGCATAAGCAAGGCTGCCGCGTTCCCGCGGCAGCCTTTTGCCAGGGCTGTTCCCCCCTTATTTCGTCATGCTGTTATTCAGTTCGACCGCCTCGTCCATCCATTTATAGAAGAGATTCTGTTCCACGACTTCCTTGACGATTTCGTTCAGCGCGGCCAGCAGCTCCGGCTCCCCCTTCGGGACCGCCGCGGCGATGCCGGAGGAAACGTAGTCGAACTTGCTTTCACACTGGACCAGATCCGGGTAGTTGGCGACGTACTGGTCGGCGACCACGCTGGCCAGGGCGATGCCGTCTACCTTCTTGGACAGCAGCATCATCACGCCGTCGGGAATCTGGGTGATGAGCTCCATCTGGGAGTCCTTCAGCTGCTCGGACACCAGGGTCTGCTGCAGCGTCCCGTTCTGGGCGGCGACCTTCTTGCCGGCGAAATCGGCCAGGGTTTTGATGGTCTCCGCGTTGTCCTTGTGGATGAGGATGACCTGGTTGGTCTCGTTGTAGTAAATGTCCGTGAAGTCCATGCTGGACAGGCGGTCGGGCGTCGGATCCATGCCGGCGATGCCCAGGTCGATTTTTCCGGCGGCGACGGCGGCCAGCACCCCGTCGAAGTTGAAGGATTCCACCACCAGCTCAACCCCCAGCTTGTCGGCGATGTACTGGGCGAAGGCCATGTCGGCGCCGACGGGCTTGCCGTCGGGCCCCGGGAACTCATAGGGCGCGTAGTCGGGCGAGGTCGCGACGACCAGCTTGCCGGCGGCCTTGATGGCCTCCAGTCGGCCTTCGGCCAGCGCGGCGGCGCTCAGGGACAACAGCAGCAAGGCGGCCAGAAGGGCGGCAAGCATCTTTTTCATCGGGTCTTCCTCCTTGGTTTGATGTGGGCAGTCTACACCCGGGAACGATGCATGTCAATACATAAAAATGAAAAATAATACATCTCGGCCAATCGGTGCTTTCGCAGTGGCAAACGAAAAATCAGCATATAAAATCTAACTAATCTTGACTTAGTGGGCTGCGGCTCGGACCCAGCCCCTGCTAAAAACATGATATAAACAATCTGGATTGCGAATAATATGCGCTCCGTTGACAGCGCCTTTCCTCATTTGTTTACGCGGCGGCTTGCAGGGTACACTTCGAAACCTTTATGTGTAGCCGTCGCCTCCCCGCGCGCGGACTCCGCCCGGGAAAAGGCGCGCCGCCCGGATGGAATGCCCCGGAAGGAGGCCTGAATTGAAAAGGTTCGTGCCCCTCGCGCTGGCGCCCTGCTGCTTCTGGGAACGCTGCCCCTGTTTGCCGGCCCCGCCCGCGCTCGCGAATAAAGTTGCACTGCGTTCGCATATGCGCTGGACATCAGGCATAGCCCGTGATACAATCCGGCACGTCGATGCATAATCATGCATCTGGAAAGGAACCGGCACATGCCCCAGATCAGCGCCCGCACGCGGCGGTTCACCGAGTCCGTCATCCGCCGGATGACGCGAATCAGCGACCAATTTGGCGCCATCAACCTCTCCCAGGGCTTCCCGGACTTTGACCCGCCCGCGGCGCTGACCGGCGCGCTGGCCCGGGTCGCCCGCGAAGGCCCCCACCAGTACGCCGTCACCTACGGCGCGGAGGATTTCCGCCGGGCGCTCGCCCGGAAGCAGGGCGCGGCCATCGGCCGGGACATCGACCCGGAAACGGAGATCGTCGTCACCTGCGGGGCGACGGAGGCGATGCTCTGCGCGATGTTGGCGGTGCTCAACCCGGGGAACCGCGTGGCGGTATTCTCCCCTTATTACGAAAACTACGCGGCGGACGCCATCCTCTCCGGCGCGGAGGCCGTTTACGTACCCCTGCTGCCGCCGGATTACGCGGTGGACTGGGCGGCGCTGGAACAGGCCTTCGCAGGCGGCGCCAAGGCGCTGGTGGTGTGCAACCCGTCCAATCCCTGCGGCAAGGTCTTTACCGGGGACGAGCTGGCACGCATCGGCGCCCTGGCCAGGGCGCATGGCGCCTGGGTCATCACCGACGAGGTGTACGAGCACATCGTCTACCCGCCCTCCGTCCACACGCGCCTCTCCGCCCTCCCCGGGATGTGGGACAACGTCCTGACGGTTTCCTCCCTGTCCAAAACCTATTCCATTACCGGCTGGCGCCTGGGCTACCTCATCGGCCCCGCGGAGGCGGTGGAGGCCGCGCGCAAGGCGCACGACTTCCTAACCGTGGGCGCCGCGGCGCCGCTGCAGGCAGCCGCGCTGCCGGGGCTGCTGTCCGGCCCGGAATACTATGACGCGCTCCGGGATCTGTATGCGCAAAAGCGGGAAATTTTCCTGTCCGGCCTGGACGCGGCCGGCCTGCCCCACAACGTCCCCCAGGGCGCCTACTTCGTGCTGGCGGACGTGGGGGAATGGCTGCGCCTGCCGCGCTTTTCGGGCTTTGACGACCTGGCCTTCTGCGCGTGGATGGCCGAGCACCTGGGCGTGGCGGCGGTGCCGGGCTCCAGCTTTTTCAGGGAGCCGGTCACCTCCCTCATCCGCCTGCATTTTGCCCGGGGGGAGGACAGCCTCAGGGAGGCGCTCCGCCGGCTTAGGAGGCTTTCCGACCTATGAAAAAGGCGAGCAATCCGCTTTCGGTGTGCGTTTCGCCGCCCCCGCCCTTCACCGTGGGGCCGGAAGCCTACCAGGCCCTGGCGCGCCAGCCCCTCCTCAAAGGCGGACGGGCGCTGCTGCTGGGCGGCCAGAAAGCGCTGGCCGCGGGGCTTCTCCCCTTGCAGGAGGCGCTGTCGGGCATCGGCTGCATACTGACCGTGCTGCCCTTTTCCGGGGAGAGCACGATGGACGCGGCGCGTGAGGCGGCCCGGGCCGTCCGCGCGGTGGGCGCCGCGGCTGTGCTGGGCATGGGCGGCGGGCGCGCGCTGGATATCGCCAAGGCGGGCGCCCACTTTGCCGGCGTACCGGTGTTTACCCTGCCCACCATCCCGGCCACCTGCGCCGCGGTGACCGCGCTGTCCGTCCTCCACCAGCCAGGGCAGGAAGGCTACGACCCCTTCCTTTTCCTGGACAGCCCGCCGGCGCATGCCTACCTGCACACCGGCATTTTAAGCGCCTCACCCCCGGCCTATCTGCGCGCAGGCATCGGGGACAGCCTCGCCAAGCACGTGGAAGCCTCCTTCAAGTCGACGGGCATGGACCTGCCCTACGCCGACCTGCTGGGGCTTTCCATCGCCCGCGCGGGCTACGACACCCTGCTGTCCGTCGGAGCCCAGGCGCTCAAGGACGCGGGCAGCGGCCGGGACAGCATGGCGTACCGCGTGGCCGTCCAGTGCTGCGTGGTCAACACCGGCCTGGTCAGCCTGCTGGTGCGCGAGCCCTTCAACGGCGGCCTGGCCCACGCGCTGTACTACGTCCTGCACGAGCTGCCCGCCTTCGCCTCCGCCCTGCACGGGGAAATGGTGGCCTGGGGTAGCTTGGTGCAGCTGTGCCTGGAGCGAAAGGACAGACAGGCCCGGGCGCTGCAGGCTTTCCTGCGCGTCCTGGGCAGCCCGGCAACGCTCAGGGATTTCGGAACCCGGCCGGACGAGCCGGGCTTCCTCGCCCGGCTGCCCCTGGCGCTTCTGCAGGGCGACATGGCGGACGCGCCGGTCCGCCCCAGCCTCTCCATGCTGCAGGACGCGATCCGCTGCGCGGAGGAGTTGGGCGAAACAGAAGGGAAGGAGGGGGCGAATGTTTGACAATTTCGGCCCCAACATCGCCCGGGTGCTGGAGAAGTACTGGGGGCTGTTCCTGCAGGGCGCGGGCTACACGCTGCTGCTCAGCTTCATCACAGTGTTTTTCGGCACCATCCTGGGTTCCGCCCTGGCCCTGATGCGCCGCTCCCGCTTCAAGCCCGTCAGCGCCCTGGCCACCGGCTACGTGGAACTGATGCGCGGCACGCCGTTGCTGCTGCAGCTGTATTTCTTCTATTTTATGCTGCCGGAGCTGCTGCCGCTGCTGAACCTGTCTAAGTTCGCCTGCGTGTCCATCGCCCTGGTGTTCAACTCCGCCGCCTACGTCTGCGAAATCGTGCGCGCCGGCATCCAGGCGGTGGACCCCGGGCAGACGGAGGCCGCGCGCACCCTGGGCCTCTCCGCCCGCCAGGCGATGACGCGCATCGTGCTGCCCCAGGCGGTCAAGAACATCCTGCCGGCGCTGGGCAACGAGTTCGTCACCGTCATCAAGGAGACCTCCCTGGCCTCCACCTTTTTCGTGGGCGACCTGATGACCCAGTACAGCACCGTCCGGGGCACCATGTTCCTGGTATTGGAGCCCCTGGTCGTCGTCGGCATCATCTATTTCCTGCTGACCTTCTTCCTCAGCAAGCTCGTCAACGCCCTGGAAAGGAGGATGAAGGCTAGTGATTGAGACGATTGACCTTTGCAAGGACTTCGGCAGCCTGAAGGTGCTGCGCGGCATTACAGAAACCGTGCGCAGCGGGGAGGTTATCTCCATCATCGGCCCCTCCGGCTCCGGCAAGTCCACCTTCCTGCGCTGCCTGAACCTGCTGGAGCGGCCTACCTCCGGCGTGGTCGTCTTCGATGGCGTCAGCTTGACGGACAAGGGGGTGGACCTCAATCTCCACCGCCAGAAGATGGGCATGGTCTTCCAGCACTTCAACGTGTTCCCGCACCTGACGGTCAAGCAGAACATCACCCTGGCGCCGGTGCTGCTCAAAAAGCGCGCCCCCAGGGACGCGGAGGCCTACGCGCGGGAACTGCTGGCCCGCGTCGGCCTGCTGGACAAGGAAAACGAGCATCCCCGCCGCCTGTCCGGCGGGCAGAAGCAGCGGCTGGCCATCGTCCGCGCGCTGGCGATGGATCCGGAGGTCATGCTGTTTGATGAGCCGACCAGCGCCCTGGACCCGGAGATGGTGGGCGAGGTGCTGCAGGTCATCAAAAGCCTGGTTCTCCAGGGGATGACCTGCGTCATCGTCACCCACGAGATGGGCTTCGCTCGGGAGGTGTCCAGCCGCGTGCTGTTCATGGACGAGGGCCTGATTGAGGAGCAGGGCAGCCCCCAGGAACTCTTCGACCATCCGCGAAGCCCCCGCACCCAGGCCTTCCTCAGCAAGGTGCTGCGGTAGCGTGGCTTTCCAAAGGCTTTACCCAAACTTTACAATGCCGGGCCTGCGGGCTTTACATTGGCCGTTTATCCTGACGGTGCGAGCGAGACCTGCTGCATCTTAAAGGAGGAACATCCGGATGAAACTTCGCATAATCCTGGCCCTGGTTCTGGCCCTGACCGCCGTGAGCGCGGTGGCCCTCGCCGCGTTCGACGCTTCCAAGACCATCGCCGTCGTTTCCCGTGAGGAAGGCAGCGGAACCCGCGGCGCCTTCATCGAGCTGACGGGCATCGCCACCAAGGACGCCGAGGGCAAGGAAGCGGACGACACCTATGGCGAGGCCGACTTCGTCAACGGCACGTCCCTGGTCATGACCGCCATCGCGGAGAACGAATACGCCGTCGGCTACGCGTCCCTGTCCTCGGTCCTGCACAACGAATCCGCGAAGCCCGTCAGGTGTTCGTCGGCGAAATCACCACCTGGGCAGATTTGAACCAGTAATCTATGCGGCAGCGGAAATACCTGTCCGAGCGACGCATGCGGGGGCTGTTCCTGTCCTCCGCATGCGTCTGTGTTTTGGCGGTGGGCGTCATCTGCGTCTTCCTGTTCGCCAACGGCCTGCCCTTCTTCCGCGCCTACTCCCCGGTCGCCTTCCCGCCCTTCCAGGAGGACGCGCCGTGAGGCCCGGGCGCTACCGCCATTTCAAGGGCGGCCTGTACGAGGTGCTGGGTGTCGCCCGCCATTCAGAAACCGGGGAACGGCTGGTGGTATACCGGGCGCTGTACGGGGAGGGCGGCCTGTGGGTCCGTCCGGAGGGGATGTTCCTGGAGCGCGTGATGAAGGACGGCGTTGAGGTTCCCCGCTTCACGTACGCGGGGCCGCCGGAGGCGCCGGCGGAAAAGACGCCGCCGCCGTAACGCGGGGGAGACCCGGCACCCCTG
>JAPXQZ010000084.1:0-7099 GCA_033813835.1 Clostridia bacterium
GAAAAACCTGCGCAACCGCATGGTGAAGTCGGGGGTCAAGACCGCCGTGAAGAAATACACCCTGGCGCTGAACAACGACCTGACGGCCGCGCCGGAGAAACTCAGCCAGGCGGCCTCCGCGCTGGATCGCGCCGTCTCCAAGGGCGTCATCCACAAGAATACGGCCAACCGTAAGAAAGCCCGCATGGCCAAGGCGCTGAACAAGGCGCAGGCCTGAGCGGGTCAAGCCCGAAACGCCGCGGACGCGGCTTTTTTTATTGAAAGCCGCGTGAAGAACCAGGGGAGGGGAAAGCCCCGGGATTGATAGGCCTTCCTTACAGACTGGCGGCGATGCGTGCGGCCAGCCGGACGTTGTTGTATACCAGCTGGATATTCGCTTTCAGGGACTGCCCGCCTGTTAGCCGCACGACGGCCGAGAGGAGGAAGGGGGTGACGTCCTTTCCGGTCACGCCCTGGCGACGCGCGTCCTCCAGCGCCTCCTCAATCGCCCGGCTGATGACGTCCGGGGGCATCGCGTATTCCTCGGGTATCGGGTTCGCGACGAGCATCCCGCCCGGGTATCCCATCGCGCGCTGCGCCCGGATGGCTTTGGCAATATCCGCCGGATCGTCCGCGCGCTGGGGCAGGGGAAATCCGCTGCGGCGCGTGAAGAAGGCGGGCAGCTCGTCCGTCCGGTAACCGATGACGGGGACGCCCCGGGTTTCCAGGTACTCCAGGGTCAGCCCCAGATCCAGGATGCTCTTGGCGCCCGCGCAAACGACGGCGACAGGGGTGCGCGCCAGTTCCTCCAGATCGGCGGAGACGTCCATGGTGGTTTCGGCACCGCGGTGGACGCCGCCGATGCCGCCGGTCGCGAAAACCTGGATGCCCGCCAGGGCGGAGATGAGCATGGTGGCCGCGACCGTGGTCGCGCCGTCCTCGCCCCGGGCGGCCATCAGCGGCAAATCCCTGCGGCTGGCCTTCCGGATGCTCTGCCCCGACTGTCCCAGATACTCAATCTGCCGCTCGGTCAGGCCGGCGTGTAGCTTGCCGTTCAGCACGGCCACCGTGGCCGGCTCCGCGCCTGTTTCCCGCGCCAGGCGTTCGCAGGCCAGCGCCGTTTCGACGTTCTGGGGATAGGGCATGCCGTGGCTGATGATGGTGCTTTCCAGCGCGATGACGGGGCGGCCTTCCGCAAGAGCCGCGCGGACGGGCTCCGACAGGACGAGAACGGGATGGTTCATCATGGTTCCTCCTTAAATGGGGTTTCTGCTATCTCCTCCAGGTGATGTGCGGAGAATTGAAGGCCGAGGAGAGCGGTCTCCCGCGCGGGAAACCCTTTCGCGACGCCCGCCGCGATGCCCGCCGCCATCGCGTCCCCGGCCCCGGTCAGGCCTTTGTGGGGCACGGCTTTTGCGGGCAGCAGCCCTCTGTCCTCCCTGTCCGCGTAGTAAACGCCCTGTTCCCCGAGCGAAATATATACGGCCTTTACGCCCATATTAAGCAGGGCGGCAGCCTGGCGCGCGGGATCCGTTTCACTCGTCAGGGCTTCCGCCTCTATGCGGTTGGGCTTCAGCGCCGCGAGGGAGGGCAGGAGGCCCCGCAGCCTTTCGCACTTGACCAGGCTGACCGGGTCCGCCACCAGGGGGGCCTTCACCGATGCGGTGGCCGCAGCCAGGCATTCCAGCGAGAGGTTCGCGTCCAGGAATACAGCGTCAAACGGCTGCCGGAACGCCTCGCTGCCCAGGATAAAGCCGGCGGTCAGGGATTCCATCGCGCGCATGTCGTTGACGGCGCAGCGCATTTCGCCCAGGGGGTCGTGGACGGCTACGTAGACGGGCGCGGAGAAGACGGTGTGCATGCTGTACGTCAGGCTGATGCCTTCCTCCAAACAGGATTGCGCGAGAAGCCGCGCGTTTCCGTCGTTGCCCAGCGCCGTCATCAGTTCGACGCGCGCCCCGGCCCTCGCGAGGTGCGAAGCGACGTTGCGGGCGACACCCCCAGGGCGGAACTGAACCCGGCCGCGCAGGGAGTCTCCCTCCCGGTACGGGTCCGCCGCATCCGCCAGCACGTCCAGGTTCATCCCGCCGATGGCGAGCATGCGGAGGGGGCGGATGCTATTCTCAGCCATTGCGCGCGTCCCCCGCGACACCCGGGGCAATGAACATGCAGTCCCCGAAGCTGAAAAACCGGTACTTGTTCCGGACGGCTTCCCGATATGCCGCCAGGGCGTTCTCGCGGCCCATAAAGGCGCTGACCAGCATCAGCAAGGTGCTCTGCGGCAGGTGAAAGTTGGTCAGCAGGGCGCCCACGGCCCGAAAACGGTAGCCGGGCGTTATGAAGATGCCGGTGGGACCGCTTTTGGGGGACAGGCGGCCGGTTTCATCGGCGGAGGACTCCAGCGCGCGTACACAGGTGGTGCCCACGCAGACGATCCTGCCGCCTGCTTCACGGGCGGCGTTGATAGTTTCGGCTGTCCGCGCGTCCAGTTCAAACCATTCCTCATGCATCACGTGGTCTTCCACGTTCTCCGCCTTGACGGGGCGGAAGGTTCCCAGGCCCACGTGCAGGAGCAGGGAGACGACCGTTACCCCGCGCGCCCGGACGCGCTGCAGCACCTCCTGGGTAAAATGCAGCCCCGCAGTCGGCGCGGCCGCGCTGCCTTCCTCCTTCGCGTAGACGGTCTGGTAGCGCCCCCGGTCTTCCAGGCGCTGATGGATATAGGGCGGCAGCGGCATCTGTCCCAGGGTGTCCAGCAGCGCCTCGAAGGCGCCTTCGTATGAGAAACGGACAACCCGGCCGCCGAAGGCGGTCGGCTCCCCGACAACGCACTGCAGCATCCCGCCGCCAAAGAGGACCAGGGCGCCCGCCTTCAGCCTCCGGCCCGGCCGGACCAGGGCTTCCCAGGTATCCCGGTCCAGTCGCCTGAGCAGCAGCACCTCGCAGGAGATATCGCCGTCCTTCCGGGTTCCGAGCAGCCGGGCCGGGATGACCCTGCTGCGGTTGGTGACCAGCACGTCCCCGGGCGACAGCAAATTGGGAAAGTCTATAAAAAAAGCGTGCCGGAAGGCGCCGGATTCCCGGTCGCAGACCAGCATGCGGCTTTGATCGCGACGCGCAAGCGGCGTCTGGGCGATCAGTTCCTTGGGCAGTTCGTAGTCAAACGCGCTGGTCTTCATCGAAAAAGGCCACTTGCGCGCCGGGCTGCGCGGCGCCGGCCTGGGGGAAGGGCCGGTCCAGGTGCGCGTAGGCGGCTTGCAGTGCCACCCGCCCCCGCGGGGTTCGCTGGATAAAGCCCAGCTGCAGCAGGAAGGGCTCGTATACGTCCTCGATGGTCAGGGCATCCTCGCCCGTGGCCGCGGCCAGCGTGTCCAGCCCGACCGGGCCGCCCGAGAACTTGTCGATCATCGCCAGCAGCACGCCCCGGTCCACTTTGTCCAGGCCCAAGGCGTCAACGTCCAGAAGGTCCAGGCCCTCGCGGGCAACAGCCCGGGTAATCCGGCCGTCCGCCTTCACCTGGGCGTAATCGCGCACGCGCTTGAGCATGCGGTTGGCGATGCGGGGCGTGCCGCGGCTTCGCCGCGCGATTTCCATCACGCCTTCCTCCTCCGTCGGCATCCCGAGAATCCGGGAGGAGCGGCGGACGATCTGCGCCAGCTCGTCCGGGGAATAAAGCTCCAGCCGGAAGACCATGCCGAAGCGATCCCGCAGGGGCGCCGACAGCTGGCCGGCGCGCGTGGTCGCGCCGATGAGGGTAAAGCGCGGCAGGTCCAGGCGCATGGAGCGCGCGGTAGGCCCCTTGCCGATCATGATATCCAGTGCGTAGTCCTCCATCGCCGGATAGAGCACCTCCTCCACGGCGCGGGACAAACGGTGGATCTCGTCGATGAACAGGACGTCGCCGGCGTTGAGGTTGGTGAGGATGCTGGCCAGGTCGCCCGGCCGCTCGATGGCGGGGCCGGAGGTGATGCGGATGTTCTGCCCCATTTCGGCCGCCACGATGCAGGCCAGGGTGGTCTTGCCCAGGCCAGGGGGGCCGTAGAGCAGCATATGGTCCAGCGCGTCGCGCCGTTTGAGCGCGGCCTTGATGTAAATCTGCAGGTTCTGGCGGATAGGCTCCTGCCCGACGTACTCCCGCAGCGTTTTCGGGCGCAGGGAAAGCTCCGCCTCGCCGTCCTCGTCGCGGTAGCCGCCCATCACCAGCCGGTCATCCTGCATACCTTACCCCTTCATCATTCCGCGCAGCGCCAGCCGGACCAGTTCGTCCGCCTGCTGTTCCCCGCCGGCCTGATGCGCGCGGGAGACCGCGCTTGCGGCCTCGCTTTGGGAATAGCCCAGGGCCAGCAGCGCCTGGATGGCCTCCGCCACGACGCCCGGCTGACCGGAGGCGGCGGGGTTGGGCAGGTCGGCCATCCCAATGGCCCACTCGTCCTTGGACAGGCGGTCCTTCAGCTCCAGCGCGATGCGCTGCGCGGTTTTCCGGCCGACGCCCGGCGCGCGGGACAGCGTTTGCACGTCCTCGGTCAGAATGGCCAGGGTCAGATCCTTCAGCGGCATGCTGCTCAGCACGCTCAGGGCAGTCCGCGGGCCGATGCCGGAAATCGTGTTGAGGCTCAGGAACATCCCGCGCTCCTCCCGGCTGGAGAAGCCGAACAGCTCCATCGCGTCCTCCCGGACGGACAGCCAGGTATACATGCGCACAAACTCACCTTTGGGCGGCGCCTGGGACAGCGCCGCGTGCGTGCAGATCAGCTGGTACCCGACGCCTTGGACGTTGATGACCAGTTCGTTCCCGCTTTTTTCAGCCACCAGGCCCTCGATAAACGCGTACATCGCCCGCCTCGCTATTTCATGACGTGCAGACCGCCGAAACGGCCGGAGTTATAGTGAGTCAGCGCCGCGGCCACCGCGTCGGCGGCGTCGTCCGGGCGCGGATAATCCGGAAGCCCCAGAAGGAGCTTGATCATCTGCTGCACCTGCAGCTTGTCTGCCTTGCCAAAGCCGGCGACCGCCTGTTTGATCTGCATGGGGGTGTATTCAAACAGCTGCTCGGTATGCCGCGCGCACCGCGCGACGGCGACGCCCCGGGCCGCGCCCACGGTGAAGGCGGTGGTAACGTTCTTGGCGAAAAACAACTGCTCGAACACGACGGCGTCGGGCTGATAGAGGGCGATGAGGCTTTCGACCCCGCGGTCGATTTCCAGCAGCCGCTGGGGCAGCGCGGTGTCCGGATGGGTGGAGATGACGCCGCAGGCGACGAAGCGCGGGCTGTTCGCCCCTGCCCGGATCAGCCCCCAGCCCATCGTCGCCAGGCCCGGGTCGATGCCCAGAATCCGCATGCGCACCCCCTTTTCGCAAGCATCTTAAGCGAACCTCCCCTGCTTGTCAACGAAGCGGGCAGACGCGCTCAGGGCAGGGAAGGGGGCGAGTCCGCTTCCGGAAGCCAGCGGCGGAGCATATCCTCCACGTGCCGCCGGGCCAGGCTGAAGGACAGCGCGACGTCCGCCTCGCTCTGGGGCAATTCGCCCATCAGCCCCATGAACTGGCTGACCTTCAGGCCCAGGGCGTCCTGCATGACGGCGTCGGAACCGCCGGAGGAAACCAGGTAGTAGCACAGCAGGGAATCCTTTTGCCCGATGCGGTGAGCGCGGTCCTCCGCCTGGCTGTGGACGGCCGGGGACCAGTCCAGCTCCCCGAACACGACGCAGGTGGCTCGCTGGAGGTTGAGCCCGGCCGCCGCGCGCAGGGAAACGCAGCACAGGTCGGTTTTACCCTCCATGAAGCGCTTCACACCCGCGTCCTTCTGCGCCTGGGTTTCGCGCCCGGTGAGGAAGGCGGGGGAAAAGCGCCTCAGTTCCTTTTTGTACGCGTCCATCACCGCGTGGTGGTGCGCGAACAAGAGCACTTTCTCTCCGGACTCGACCAGCGCCCGCACGAACTGGGCCACGGTCGCCGCCTTGGCAAGGCCGGTGGCCTGGCGTTCCTTAAGAGAGAGGCTGCCTTCCAGCAGCGCCCGCTGGGACAGCGTATCCCCCGGGTTGGCCGCGTACGCCCGCAGCTGATCCATGATGGGCTGCATCAACCGGGACATCAGTGCGTCGTCCGCGTCGACCCGCTGGACCAGCCGCCGCTTGTCCGGCAGCTCGGGCAGCACGTCCTTCTTGGTGCGCCGAAGCATCAATCCTTCACGGCGCAAGTGCTCGCCCAGCCAATCCGGGTGGACGACGACGGCGTTGCCATAGCCATAGCACCATTCGCGGGTGAAGGACTCCCAGTCGCCCAGCAGGTGGTAGTCCAGTACGTTGGTCACGTTCCAAATTTCGCCGCCGTGGTTGTAAATCGGCGTGCCGGACAGGCCCCATACGCGCGCGCAGGCGTTGGCGAGCAGGCTGGCCGCGCTGTACTTTTCGGTCCCCCCATGGCGCAGTTCCTGGATTTCGTCGAAGATGACGGTGTTGACGGGCAGCTCCGGCAGGGCGTCCTTCCAGCCGCGCAGCAGCAGGTAGTGGACGAGGTAAAAATCCGCTTCCGGCAGCGGCTGCGGCTTTAGGCCGCGGAGGACGCAGACACGGGGCGGACGGCCGTCCACCGAAAGGAAGCGGTTGATTTCGCTTTCCCAGTTGCTGACCAGGTGGGGCGGCACGACCACCAGCGCCGGGAACCCGCCGCAGGCGGCCAGCGCGGCTAAGGACTGGACGGTTTTGCCAAGGCCCATCTCGTCCGCGAGCAGCGCCCGGCCCGCGTGGATGAGCCAGCTGGCGCCGAACTGCTGGAAGGGGCGCAGCACCCCCTGGAAGAAGCCGGACGCGTCATGGTATGCCGGCGCGCTCGTCCGGAACTGTTCCAGCCTGCGGTCATGCGCCCGGCTCTCTTCCAGCGCCTGATCCCATCGCTCCCGGTCCTCCGGCATGACGGCCAGGGGATAGCGCAGCATCAGCCAGTTGAGTTCGCCCACCGTCCTGCGGTGCGCGGTAAACCGCGCGACGCCGCGCTTGCCGGAATCGGCGCCCGGGAAAAGACGCTTGGCCATCTCCGTGACGGCCGGGTCGCCTTTGATGACCCAGGAACGGCTGCGCGGCAGGTAGGACAGGGTGCCGTACAGCCGGGACGTTTCCGGAAC
>JAPXQZ010000085.1:0-7089 GCA_033813835.1 Clostridia bacterium
AACATCCTGTTCACGCAGCCGGTGGGGTATCTCAGTTCCATTCACCTGGTCAGCCGGGCGAAGAAAGTGGTTACCGACTCCGGCGGCGTACAGCGGGAAGCCTTCTTTGCCGGTGTCCAGTGCGTGACGATCCTGGATTTTGTTTGCTGGCCGGAAACGATGGTGGCCAACCGCAACCAACTCTCGTCCCCGGATAAGGCGTCCATCCTGTCCGCGCTGGGCCGGGACATGACGGTCGACCCGGGCTACGCCCCTTTCGGCGGCGGGGACGCCTGCGAGAAAATCACGGCCGTGCTGGAAAACCATTTCCATTGAACCGGAGGCAAGAAAAATGAGCAAACCCCTGCGCTACGCCCTGATTGGATGCGGCCGTATTTCGCCCAACCACATCGCCGCGGCAAAGGAAAACGGCTTTGACATCGTCGCGGTATGCGATCTGGTGCCGGAGAACATGAAGGATAAAACCCTCAAGTTCGACCTGCCCCGCGACCTGCCCCAGTATACGGATTACCGTGAGTTGCTGGAAAAAGAAAAGCCGGACCTGGCCGCCATCTGCACGGAAAGCGGCAAGCACGCGGCCATCGCGCTGGACTGCATCCAGGCGGGCTGTCATTTGATCATCGAAAAGCCCATGGCCTTGTCTATCCGGGACGCGGATGCCATCATCGCCCTGTCCCGGGCAAAAGGGGTCAAGGTCTGCGCCTGCCACCAGAACCGCTTCAACAAGTCCGTGCAGAAAATCCGCGAAGCGGTGGAAAAGAACCGTTTTGGACGCCTGCTGCACGGCGCGGCGCACATCCGCTGGAACCGCGACTGGGAGTATTACGCCCGTGCCCGCTGGCGGGGCACCTGGGCGCAGGACGGCGGCGCGCTGATGAATCAGTGCATCCACAACATCGACCTGCTGCGCTGGATGATGGGGGATGAGGTCACGGAGGTGTTCGCCTACACCGACCGTCTGCTGCACCCCTATATCGAGGCGGAGGATCTGGGCATCGCGCTGATCCGGTTCAAGAACGGAGCCTACGGCCTGATTGAGGGCACGACCAACATTTACCCGAAAAACCTGGAGGAAACCCTTTATATTTTCGGCGAGAAGGGGACCGTCAAGGGGGGCGGCCAGTCGGTCAACGTGATTGACGAGTGGGTGTTCTCCGATGCTTTGGACGACCCGGAGCAGGTCAAGCGCGCGCATCATGAGAACCCGCCCAACGTCTACGGGTTTGGGCATATCCCGCTGTACGCGGATATGGCGCGGGCCATCCGCGACGACCGGGAACCCTACGTATCAGCGGAGGATGGAAAGCGGGCGCTGGAATTGGTCCTGGCCATTTATCTGTCCGCCGCGGAAGGCCGGCCGGTCCGCCTGCCGCTGTCGGACTGCTCCACCCTGGATTTCGCCGGGCGTTTTGAGCGGGGGGATCAGGATGGATAAGGAGTATTTCGTCCATGAAAGCAGTTTCGTCGACCCGCCCGCGCAGATTGGGAAGGGCACGAAAATCTGGCATTTCTGCCACGTGCAGCAAGGCGCGGTCATCGGGGAAGGCTGTTCCCTGGGGCAAAACGTGAACGTTGCGAATAACGTCAGAATCGGCAAAGGATGCAAGATTCAGAACAACGTATCCGTCTACGAGGGCGTGGAGCTGGAGGACTACGTCTTTTGCGGCCCTTCCTGCGTATTCACCAACGACCTGACGCCCCGGGCGAAGTATCCCAAGGGACACGCGGCCTACCAGCGCACGCTGGTCAAGGAGGGGGCGTCCATCGGCGCCAACGCGACGGTTGTATGCGGCCACACCGTGGGCAGGTGGGCGCTGATCGCCTCGGGGGCGGTGGTCACTTCAGACGTGCCCGACTACGCGCTGATGGCCGGGGTGCCGGCGCGGCAAATCGGCTGGGTGTGCGAGTGCGGCCGCCCGCTGAAAGGCGGAATGGAGTGCGCCGCGTGCGGCCGGACCTACCGTCTCGCCGGCGGGGAACTGAAGGAGGTGCGATAGAGGATGGAGTTTCGTGATTTAAGGGCCCAGTACGAGCAGCTGAAGCCGCAGATGGACGGGCGGATACAGAAAGTCCTCTCCGAAGGCAAATTTATTTTTGGCCCGGAGGTTGGTGAGCTTGAAGCGCGGCTGGCTGCGTACGTGGGCGTGAAGCACTGCGTCTCCTGCGCCAACGGCACCGACGCGCTGCAGCTGGTCATGATGGCCTGGGGCATCGGCCCCGGCGACGCGGTGTTCACCGCGGACTTCACCTTCTTCGCTTCTGCCGGCACCGTGTCCATCCTGGGCGCTACGCCCGTCCTGGTGGATGTGGACCCGCGCACCTTCAACATCTGCTCCGATGCGCTGGAAGCCGCCATCCTCAAAGTCCGGCGGGAGGGCAAACTGACGCCCAGGGCTGTCATCCCCGTTGACCTCTTCGGTCTCCCGGCGGATTACCCGAAAATCGAGGCAATTGCCGAAAAATACGGCCTGAGAGTCCTAGAGGACGGCGCGCAGGGTTTTGGCGGCGCGATTGGCAAGAATCGCGTGTGTTCCTTCGGCGATGCCGCGACAACTTCTTTCTTCCCCGCCAAGCCGCTGGGCTGCTACGGAGACGGCGGGGCCATCTTTACCAACGACGCGTCGCTGGATACACATCTGCGCTCCCTGCGCGCGCAGGGGCGCTCGCCGGAAGATAAGTACGACAACCGGCTGATTGGCATGAACTCTCGCCTGGATACCCTGCAGGCAGCCATCCTAATGACCAAGCTGGAAGCTTTTGAGGCGTATGAGCTGGAGGCTGTCAACCGGATTGCGGGGCAGTACACTGGGCTGCTTAAGGATCGGGTTGTTACCCCCCTCGTTCCGGAAGGCTATTATTCCAGCTGGGCGCAGTATACGATTCTTTTGGAGGACGAAGACCAACGCGACGGGCTCAAGCGTCACTTGGCTGCCCAGGGCATCCCCTCCATGGTGTACTACCCCCGCGGGCTCCACCAGCAGACCGCTTACGCGGCCTTTGGCATGAGTGACGGGGATTTCCCCGTCACGAGCGGCCTGGCGCGCCGGGTGCTCAGCCTTCCCATGCACCCCTACCTCACCGACAATGAAGTCCATAAGGTCACAGAAGCGGTGCGGGCTTACATCTGACGAATACAGTTTGAATGACCTGCTGAGCGCGCTGATGCTCGGCGATGAGCGGTTGGAGTGGGTTCTTTAGCCGTGTGCGGTACAAGCACCGAGATTGGGATGTTCCGGCGGTTACGGTATCTGCGTTAAGCTGTCCTGCCCGGGACAAAAGCAAACCACGCGGAATGAATATGCAAGGCGGATGCCTTTGACGGAAAAATACAAGATGCTGACAATCAGTTGAATCGAATGACTCATTTGAACGACAGAAGTCAGAAGAAAGCTTCCCTGCGTAAATCCGCGGTTATGCTCATCGGCTCGAAAGTCGTAACTTATACGATTTCCCTGGTGACCACCATGATGCTGTCGCGGATTTTGACGCTGGATGAGTATGGAACATTTTCACAGATTTTGATTGTCAACAATCTATTGGTATCGATTTTTATGCTAGGCCTTCCCTTCAGCCTGAACGATTTTCTGGCAAAGGCGGGTACTGAGGAAGAAAAATCAGATTCCTCTCTTAATATTACACGGTCAACACCCTGCTCAGCATCGCTTTAGGGCTCATTGCCGTTGCTGTCATGCCCTTGGCGGAAAAACACTTTGGGAACATACTGTTGCGCTCGTTTCTATATTTACAGGCTGCTGAAAAAAATGAAACGGCAGGGGCGGTGAGTCTGTGGAGCAATACGACGATTCTTTCTCTTCTGATCAACAGTTTTTTGGCGTCGGGATGGTCGTGTTTGCGCCCGAGGCGGTCGGTTTCCTGTATTCCGACAAGTATATCGCCGGTTCACAGATCTTTGCGGTTTATTCGCTGACATATGAGACACTTATCAAAAGACGATGCCACATTATCGGAAAGGGTTTTCCCGTCACAACCAGCGGCTTGGCTTTGGCAAGGATAACGCAAAGTCAATGATTGCGCTTCTGGAAAAGTACGTGGCAGATGGGTATCCGCTGCCGGTACAATGACTGGGACATCAGATGATTGTGTGGGCTGATGCCCTGTCTTCAGGCGCGCCCGGGGATTTTACTCTTTACTATCGCTGATGAGCGATTGTACTTTTTAGATATAATTCCCGCGGTTTATCTGTTTGCGCGTGTTGCTCTCCGCTCCCCAACGCAGCACATATAGTGGCAATCAGGCTGTTTACATCGGTGCTCCATACTGGAAGAGTTTGGGCTGATATGGTATAATCTCGCTGTTTAACGACGGGTGAGGTATCGGATTAATCGTCATGATGAGCATTTCCAGCAGGACTGTCCGCAGAATTGTTCTGGTCGCCGTAGACCTTGTATCGTTGGCTACGGCCATCACGCTGATTTTCGGCGTTTATCCAAGTTCTGCCATGCGGCTGACGGTACAGACCAAGTTCATCCACGGCCTGATTCTGGCTGCCTGTATATTTTTCATGCGGTTTGTCCTGCGCATCTATGCGCAGTCCTGGCGTTATGCCAACGAGTCGGCTTATCTGACCTTCGTCGCCGCGGACAGCATCGGCGGCGCGTTGTATTTTTTGATCAGCAATACCTTCATGGTCTGGAAGATCTCGGCCATCCACACCCTGGCGGTTGTTGCCATAGGACTGATCTTTACGCTGAGCACCCGCTTTATTTACCAGTGGCTACGTACGGAGGAACGGGGGTCCCGGCATTGGTTCCGGCGGAAGAGGGACCGGGGCGAGTCGGAACGCCGCGTGCGCACCCGGGTGGGCATCGTCGGGGCCAGCGGGATGGGGGTGCAGCTTGCCCAGGAGCTGCTGGGCGACCGCGGCGCCCGGTACCTGCCGGTTTGTTTTTTTGATAACAACCCCCAGAAAGTCGGCAGCTACATCCTGGGGTTGAAGGTTTTTCCCGAGGATGACAGCGTGCCCCTGGCAGCTCAGAAAATGAACGTGGACACCTTCGTCATCGCGATTCCCTATAAGGATACGGCCTTCCTGCAGAAGCTTTTCCTGTTTTACAAGCAGTTCGGCCACAGTGTGCTGATTTACGATTACCCCGCCAACCGCCTGCTGGCGGACGGACAGCCAAAGTCCATCCGTGAAATCAACATCGAAGACCTCCTTCCCCGGGAAATGGTCGCCTCCCTGGGCGCAGAAAAGACGGAAAACTACCGCGGCGCCACCATTCTGGTAACCGGCGCGGGCGGCTCCATCGGCAGCGAGCTGTGCCGCCAGCTTTTGGGCCTGCAGCCCGAGCGGCTGGTGCTGCTGGACATTTATGAGAACGGCGTCTACGATCTTTACCAGGAGCTGCAGGCGAAAAGCACGTCGGTTCAGCTGGATATTGAAATCGCGTCCGTTCGCGACCGGAGGAAGATCGACGATATCATGGCGCGCTACCGCCCGCAGTTCGTCTTCCACGCGGCGGCGCACAAGCATGTTCCGCTGATGGAGCACAATCCGGAAGAGGCCGTCAAGAACAACGTCTTTGGCACTTACAACGTGGTCTGCTCCGCGGAGGAACACGGCGTCGGCCGTTTCATCATGGTCTCCACCGACAAGGCGGTCAACCCCACCAATATCATGGGCGCTTCCAAGCGGCTGTGCGAAATGATTATCCAAAGCCGCAAGGACAGCGGCACCGCTTTCGTCGCCGTGCGGTTCGGAAACGTCCTCAACTCCAATGGCTCCGTTATCCCCCTGTTCATGCGGCAGATTGCCCAGGGCGGGCCGGTGACCGTCACTGACAAGAAGGTCGTCCGCTATTTCATGATGATTCCGGAAGCTGCCCAGCTGGTGCTGCAGACGGGTTGCCGCGCCGAGCGGGGCGACATTTACGTGCTCAATATGGGCTCCCCCGTGCGCATCCTGGACCTTGCGGAGAACCTCATCCGCCTGAGCGGACTGGTTCCGTACGAGGACGTCGATATCGTTGAAATCGGCCTGCGTCCCGGGGAGAAACTCTATGAGGAAATCCTTGTGCAGGAGGACCAGATGAAGCAGACGGAGGACCGGCGCATTTTCATCGAGCACGAATCCGGCCCTGACCGTCAGGAAGTGGATGAGAAGCTGGCCCTGCTTACCCGCGCGCTGGACAGCGGTTCGGAAGAAGAACTGCGCCGCGCGGTGCGCGCTGCGGTCCCCACCTACTGTGACGCGGAAGAAGTCAACCGGAATGCGGATAACGCCAGAGAAATGCGGATTTTGTCCGGTGCCGCGGAGTATCATCGATAAGGAGGCGCATATGCGCAACGTCGAACTGACCCTCAAGGAAATTTTCATCTCGGTGCTTCATCGCTGGAAACTGGTTCTCTTAATCGCGTTGGTCTGCGCTGCCGCGGTGGGCGGGTACAACTACAGCACCCTCTCTGCCGGCCTGGGGGAACTGCAGGACGCTTACGAGACACAGCAGGCAGCCTATACCGAGAACCTGGCGGCAAAGCGTTCTTCCATCGCGCATTTCAAAGATATCGTCAACGCGGCGAGAACGTACAGCGACAACAGCTTGCTAATGAAGGTAGACCCTTACAACAAGCGCGTCGCCTCATTGACCTTGAGCGTGGAAGTCAATCCGGATTCCATCACTCTGGATCTCTCGGACCAGAAGACACAGGGTCTGATTGACCTGAGGGATTCGCTGGTCAGCAACTTGATCAGCCGCTATCTGATCATCGCAGGCAATGCAAGGCTCAGCGAAGTATTGGGCGGCGTGATTCCTGAGGGCATCGGGGAAACCTATCTCCGGGAAGTTGTTTCTGTTGACCGTTACGGGGACAAGGATCTCCTGTCCCGCGGAGAAGGCATCCTGACCATCTCGGTGACCGGCGTGGACGGGCTGGATGAAGAGGTGGCTGTCGACAAGATCTATCAGTACCTGCTTGAGAATAAACCGCTGCTGGAATCCACCGTCCACGCGCATACCCTCACCGTTCTGGACCAAAGCAAACTGACCTCCGTCGACACGCAGCTGGCGGATGTCCAGGCTGCGCAGCGCAACCTGGTCGCGGACACCAGCAACAAGATTGAGGTCATTT
>JAPXQZ010000086.1:0-7022 GCA_033813835.1 Clostridia bacterium
CCTCCCGACAATAGGACGAACAGCGAAAGGCCTGTTGCCATGAACGCCCATGCGAAAGCGCAGATCCTGCTGCGCGAGGATGCCGACGGCATCGCGACGCTGACCCTCAACCGGCCGGAAGCGCGCAATCCACTGAGCGAGGCGATGCTGGCCGCCATGTCGGCCTCCTCAAGGTTCATGTGGAAGGTATCCGCCATCACGCCCACGGCAGAGTGGCAGGCGTCGTCCGCCAGGCGGCAGGCTTTCTCAATAGTGTTGACGAAAAAGGTCTCATAGCGGTTGATGGCCTCAATCGCGATGGACAGGCCCTTCCCCGCGGCGTAATCCCCGGCAGCCCGTAGATTCCGTACGGCGTTGTCCCACAGCTTTTCTTCCGGGACGCCTTTGGGGGGAGAGAGCCGGCCGACGGGCGAGGGCACCGCGATGAGGACCCGGGTGCCGAGCTCCGCCCCGAAATCGACGCATTTCTTCACATACCGGACGGCCGCTTCCCCGGTTTCGCCCGCGCCGCTCAGGTCGCGCCCCTCGCCGAAAATCCCGCACATCGAGTCCGCCTTCAGGCCGTAGGCTTCCATCAGCCGGCGACATTCCGCGGCGTCCAGCCTGTCCGGCTCGCCCGCCAGTTCAATGCTGTCATACCCGCAGGCCGAAAGCCGCCTGAAGCTGTCCTCCAGCGGCTCCTCGCCCGCGATCCATTGGGTCATGCCGTAACGGAACATCAGCCTTCCTCCTTGAAATATCTGGCTCGCGCCCGCGAACCCCTCACGCCCCTGTTTTGTCCTCCGGGTGCGCCCATCGCAGGAAGCGCGCGTACGGCTCCTCCCACCTGGCGGTGTCTCGGGGCAGGTATTCCGAGAGGGGAAAAGATCTCCGGACGATTTCACGGCCCTGCGCCACGTCTTTGATGTCCTCCCGCGCCAGCATCTGGACCAGCACGTTCCCGACGGCGCTGGCGTCCTTCGGCCCGGCCATGACCGGCAGCCCCGTCGCGTCGGCGGTGAATTGGCACAGCACTTCGTCCCTGGAGCCGCCGCCGACCAGGCTGATTGCGGAAAATCGCCGATCCAGAAGGGTTTCGATGCTCGAAAGCGCCCAGCGGTACTGCATCGCCAGGCTCTCATACACGCGGCGGAACAGCGCGCCGGCCGATTCCTCCGCCCGGGTTCCCGGTTCCCCCTGGGTATGCCGCGCGACCCGCGCCGCCATGCCCCCGGGGGGATAGAAAACGGAGTCGTCGGGGTGGATGAGCCCCCGGAACGCGGGGGCTTCAATGGCCATCGCCTGGATGTCCGCGAAGCCGTAGTCCCGACCCGCCAGGGCGAAGTCCTCCCGCAGTTGCTGTATGAGCCACAGCCCCATGACGTTGTAGGAAATCCGGTGGTGGCCGGGCAGGCCGCCCTCGTTGGCGATGTTGCGGGCGAACCCGAAGTCGCTGATGACCGGCCCGTCGGTTTCGGCGCCCAGTACACTCCAGGTGCCACAGGACAGGATGGCGTCGTCCCGGCCGGCCGGCGCCGCCAGGAAGGCAGAGGCGGTGTCGTGCTCGCACACTGCCACGTGCGAAAACGCCGGCACCTGGTGCTCCCGCAGGAAGTCCCCGGAGACCGGCCCCAGCGGGGTGCCGGGCATGACGAGGGGCGCGAACAGGCTGTCCTTCAGGCCCAGCATTTCAAGCAGTTCCGGAATCCATGCGCGGGTCCGCCAGTTGAGCATCTGCGTTTCGGCGGCGATGGTGTACTCCGCGTATTCCTTCCCGGTCAGGTAGAAGCCCAGCAGGTCCGGGAGGAAGAGCAGCCGGTGCGCGTGGTCCAGCAGGAAGCCCTGCCCCTCCTCCCGCATCGCGGCAAGCTGCATGAAGGTGTTGAAGGGCGCCAGCTGGTTGCCGGTATAGCCGTACAGCTTCCGCCGGGGCACCCGCCGGTAGATGGCTTCCTCGTGCTTTTGCGTGCGCGCGTCCCGGTAAGCCCGCACCGGCGCCAGCAGATCCCCTTGCGGCCCGATCAGGGAAAAATCGTTGTTGAAGCTGTCCACGCCGAAGGAGCCGAAGGGCTTGTCCGCGGCCGCCTTGCGGATGCCTTCGCACATATGCGTGTAGATGCTGGGGAAATCCCAATACAGCCCGCCGCCCAGCCGGACCATCCGGTTGGGGAAGGAGAAGACGGGGGAGAGGGCCAGCCTTTCCCCGTCGAAGGCGCCGCGGAACATTTTGCCGCCGGAGGCGCCCAGGTCGAAGGCCAGGTGATCCATAAAGTCCGACTACAGCAGGGATTTCGCGATACCGCAGTAGGCGTCCGCCTCGATGCGCTCCAGCATCGAGTAGGCCATGAACAGGTCGGGCCCCGTCACGACGACGCCGTGCTTTTCCTGGATGACGCCCAGGGGCTTGCGCTCCGCCAATTCCCGCCGGGCATCGAAATAGCCGTACACCTTCTGCGCCAGTTCCGGCGTATAGGCTTTGGTGTAGGGCAGCACCTCGACCACGCCCCGTCCCAGGGTCGCCTCGGTCACGTTCTGGATGGGCTTTCCGAAGGCGATGTAGGGCATGCAGTGGAAGGGGTGCGCGTGGATGGTCGCGCGGATGTTCTCAAAGCGCGACAGGAGCAGGGTATGCATGTCCGATTCGCGGGACAGCTTTCCCGTGCCCTCCAGGATGTTTTCATCATAGTCGATCAGCAGGATGTCTTCCGGCTTCAGGCGGCAGTGCAGCCGTTCCGACATCAGGGAGGGCGTGATGAGCACGCGGTTTTCGTCCGCGCGCACAGCGAAGTTGCCGCCCGCCGCGTTGGTCAGCCGCCGCTCCCACATGTTCTTCGCGGTCACGCACATCTCTTCCCGCATCTCAAGGTACGATAGCTTGGCCATGGCCTTCCTTTCGCTCAGATCCGTTCGATTTGGACCAGTTTCAGCAGTTCCTCCGCCCGCTCCTTGTCAAAGCCGACCGACAGGGGGGACTCCGCCTTCGCGGCGGAAACCGCGGTCGCGAAGCGCAGCGCGTCCTCCACGCCCATACTCTGCTGGAAGCCGTGCATCATCCCGGCAAGGTAGCAGTCCCCGCAGCCCACCGTATTGTATACCCTGACCGCCGGCGGATGGGCGCGGTAGAGCCGGTCCTCCGTGCGAACGATGGAGCCCTCCCCGCCCAGGGAAACGGCGATGACCGCGATGCCCAGGGGCGCAAGCGCCCGGATGGCGGCGACCACGTCCCCGTCGGTGCGCGGCTTCGTGCCCGTCAGCGTCTCCAGCTCGTCCAGGTTGGGCTTGATGAGGAAGGGCTTCCGCTTCACGCCCTCCTTCAGCGACAGCCCGCTGGCGTCCAGGAAGACCCGCAGGTTCCGGCCCGACAGCACGTCCTGCGCCAGCCCGTAGACGTCCCGCCCCGGGAAATTGGACGCGTCCCCGGACAGCAGTAGATCGTCCCCCGGCTCGACCTGCTCCGCGAGCAGCTCGAAGAGGGCGGCCAGCTCCCGGTCGTCCGGCTGCGGCCCTTTTTGCACAATCAGGGTGCAGTCCCGGGTCTCCTCCTCCACCAGCAGGTAGTTGTCCCGGTTCTCCTTCCCCTCCCGGTGGATGAAGCGCGCCGTGACGCCGGTGTTCTCCAGCATCTTGAGGATGCGCCGCCCGTTCTCGCCGAAGCTGAACCCGAAGGCCCGGGAGGGCGTGCCCATCAAAGCCAGGTTGACCGACACATGGGTGCCCTTGCCGCCGATGGAGACCGCCGTGTTCGAAAGGCGGTTGGTGACGTTGCGCCGGAAGCGGCCCAGGTAACAGATGTGGTCGATGGCGGGGTTGAGGGTCAGGGTGTTGATCATGCCTCTCCCGCCTTCCGGTTTTTGTCCCCCCAGGCGCCCAGCATCTCCGCGGCTTGCGCGAAGCGCGCGTGCAGCTCCAGGTACCGGGCGTGCCGCCCCGGGTCGGGGGAGAAGGCCTGGCGGATCCAGTGCAGGCCTTCGATGCCGGCGTAGTCCGCCCACGCGCCGGCCGCCCGCGCCGCGATGGCGGCGGCGCCCAGGGAGGCGGCGTCCTGGTCGACGCTGGTGGTCACGACCTCCATGCCGAACACGTCCGCGAACATCTGCATCCAAAACGGGCTGCGCGCCCCGCCGCCGCAGATGAGCAGCCGGCCGGACACGGGGGCGTGTTCCTTGAGGTATAAGAGGGAGGTGCGCAGATTCAGGGCGACGCCCTCCATCACCGCGCGCAGCAGGTCATCCCGTCCCGTTCCCAGGTGAAGGTTCAGGAAGGCGCCGCGGATATGGACGCTCGCGTCCTGGGAGGTGCCACCGGCCAGGCTGGGGTTGAACAGCACGCCGTTCGCGCCCGGGGGTGCGGTGGCGGCCAGCCGGGATATCCGGTCGTAGGCGTCCGCCTCCCGGGAGAAATCAGGGCACAGCGTGTCCCGCGCCCAGCGCAGGGAACTGCCTCCGGCGAAGATGGAATACGCGGAGGTGAACAGGTTTTCCGCTGCGTGCGCGAATACGTAGGGCTTTTTGCCGGCGTCCAGCACCGGCTCCCTGGAGTTGACCGGAATCCAGCTGGAGGAGCCCAGGGAGACGTAGACCGCGCCTTCCTTCGCGCCCACCGCGCCCAAGGCCATGCAGGCGTTGTCCACCGCGCCGCAGGCGACGGGCGTGCCCTCCAAAAGCCCGGTCTGCCCCGCCGCCTCCCGGGTCACCCGGCCTACCACTGCGTGGGAAGGAAGGATGGGGGGAAACAGGTCCGCGGAAACACCAGCGGCGTTTAGGAAAGGCGCTTGCATCCGGCCGTCCTTCAGCCCATAGCTGCCGGTGCCCGATGCGTAGGAGAAGTCGGTGAAGACCTTGCCCGTCAGGCGGAGGTTGACGTAGTCCTTGGAGCCGATGAACCAGCGCGCCTTTTCGTAGACCGCCGGCTCATTCTCCCGGAGCCACATGATTTTGAACAGGGAATAACAGGCCGCGGGGAACCCGTTCCCGGTGGCGAGGTACCACTGCCTCGGGTCAATTGTCTCAAAGAATCGCTCGCTTTGTTTTTCGGCGCGGGTGTCCGACCAGATGGGCGTCTGCCTTTTTAGGGGCTTCTTGTCCGCGCCCAGCGGCAGGGCGACCAGGCTTTGCCCGGACAGCGCGACGCAGGCGACGTCCGCCGGGGGCACGCTGGTTTCCTTCAGCAATTCCCGCGTGGCGGCGCAGACCGCCTCCCACCAGTCCTCCGGCCGCTGTTCCTGGAAGCGGGGCCGGGGGTAATGCGTTTTATATTCGGAAAAGACCTGCGCAATCGGGGCGACGTCCTCCCCGTGCAGGGAGGCCTTAATGCCGCCGGTTCCCAGGTCGTAGGCGATGTAATGTTTCATGGGCGTCCCTCCTTCCTGCCGTGGTGCCCCGGGCAGGCACCGGCCGCCGGACATGCCCCGGCGGCGCCCCACGTTGGCGGCAAAGTCAGAAGAAGGTCCGCTCCTTCAGTTCCGGGCAGACAAACACCTTCATCAGGCTCCGGTTTTTTGAAACGCCGTCCCCGCCGTGCAGCTCGTACAGCGCGTCCTTCAGCTCGGACAGCGGCACGGCCATGGAGTACATGGGGCGCGGGTCGATGATGCCATACTGCAGCAGGGCGAGGGCGTCGCCCCAGTTATTGCCGATGCCCGCGCAGGAGCCGCTCACCTTTTTCTCCCCCAGCACGAACTCGTAGGGCTCCAGCGCCGCGGTCTGCCCTTGGGGCACGATGCCGAAGGCCTCCAGCTTGCCGCCGCGCCGCAGCATCTTGAAGGCCTGCTCATAGGTCCGGACCGAGCCGACCGACTCGATGACGCAGTCCACGCCCACGCCGCCGGTCAGGCGCAGCACCTCCGCAACCGTGTCCGGGGTCTTGTTGCTGTCGATGATAAAGTCCGCGCCCATTTTTTTTGCGATTTCAAGCCGCGCGGGGTTGGTGCCGATGACGATGACCGGCGCCGCGGCGCGGGCCTTGGCCAATGCGCCGTGCAGCACGCCCAGCCCGCTGCCGATGACGGCGACGGAGGCGCCGATGGGCGCGTCCATCCGTTGGGCGGCGTGGATGACGGCGGTCAGCGGCTCGATGAAGGCGGCGGCCCAGTCGTCCACGCTGTCGGGAATCACGTAGCAGTTTTCACCCGGTGCCTTGACGTACTCGGCGAAACCGCCGTCGGTGTGGATGCCCAGCTGGGTGAAGGTTTCGCACAGCAGCCCGTCCCCGCGGCGGCAGAAGTAGCAGGTGCCGCAGGTCAGGCAGATATCCACGGCGACCCGGTCGCCCTCCTTGACGCCGCGCACGTTCCTGCCCACCTTGCTGGCGACGCCCCAGAACTCGTGCCCGGTGATCATCGGCAGCTTTTCTTTGGCGTAATTGCCCGTGTAGATGCTCCAGTCCGACCCGCAGATGCCGCAGGCCTTGACCTTCACCAGCACCTCGTTCGCCCCGATCTGGGGGACGGGCACCTCGCTGTATTCCATTTCGTAGGGCGCCCTGACCACCTGCGCCATCATCTTTTCCGCCATGTCGGCCTCCTCTGCCCGCTCAGCCGCGGGGGTTGTTGAAAATCTTGTCGCGGCGGCCCTCGTAGGGCGCCTTGATGATCAGGGGCTTCAGGTACGCGGCCACCTTCTCCACTCCGTCGCCCACGCTCATGGTCACGTCCTCGTGCTCGTAGCTGAGCACGTAGTCGTAACCCACCAGGGACAGCTCGGTCAGCACCTTTTTCCACGGCACGCTGCCCCAGCCGGGGATGCGGAAGCGGAAGGCGCGGTCCAGCCGCTGCCAGTCGCCCTGCATCAGGATGCCGCCGTACTGCAGGTTGTGCTCGACGATCTCCCCGTCCTTGGCGTGCACGTGGAAGATGCGCTTGCCCAGCGCGTCGATGAAGTTCTCCACCCTTAGCCCCAGGTAAATCAGGTTCGCGGGATCCAGGTTATAGCCCAGGCTCGGGTGCCCGTCCACCAGGTCAATCGCGCGCTTGGCGGTGTGGATGTCGTAAATCATGTTGTTGGGATGCGGCTCCACGGCGAACTTGACGCCATACTCCTTGAACT
>JAPXQZ010000087.1:0-6997 GCA_033813835.1 Clostridia bacterium
CGCCCATGAGGATCAAACGCCGCGTTGCGTGCTGATTGTAACGGTACCCGGCGTGCGCGGGCAGGAGCTGCGGGAAGCCCTCCAGGACGCGCTGCCCCTCTCCCCCGGCGACCTTGTCGTGTGGGAAAGCGCCCGAACCATGGTGCTTGCGCGAAAGACAGGCGAGGAGAACACTGAGGAACTGGCAGAATTCGCCATGGCGCTGCTGGACACCCTGCAGAACGAACTGGGGCTGGAGGCGGTCATGGGAATCGGCGAAACTGCCGGCAGCCTGTCGGGGCTGCGCGTATCCTACCTCAAGGCCCGGAGCGCCCTGGAAATCGGGCGCCTGTTTCACCCGGAAGCCAACATCCACGCCTACGGCAACCTGCTGGCGGAGCGCGTGCTGGCCAGCCTGTCCCCCCAGGAAGCCGCAGGGTTTGCCGGGGTGCTGTTCAACCGGGAAACCGAGAAGCTGTTCAACACGGAAATGCTGGAGACCATCCGCGCCTTTATCCGTCGGAACCTGAACCTCACCGACGCGGCGCGGGACCTTTACATACACCGCAACACCCTGGTCTACCGGCTGGACAAGGTGCAGCGCGCCTGCGGGCTGGACCTGCGCTCATTCCGGGACGCGATGACCTTCAAGATGCTCAGCGACCTGAACACCCTGCGGGGTTCCGCCGGCTTCCCGGCCGTTCCCCCGCCCGAAAGGAACTTGCCATGACAAAGCGCCGCCTAGCCGCCCCTCTTCTCCTCGCGATCTGCCTCGTTCTCGTTTCCCCCTTGCTGGCGCCTGCCCTGCGAGGCGCCATGGCTGCTGAAACGGTGACCATCCCCAAGGAAGAGTACGACCGGCTGAAGCGCTACGAGCTGCTGGACGAAGTCCGTCAGTATATCGACGCGTTTTACTATGAGAAACCGGACGAACAAAAATTGATGGACGGCGCCGTCCAAGGCCTGATGAGCGGCCTGGGGGATGCGTATTCCTTTTATTATCCGGAGGAAGCCTGGCAGCAGCTGCAGGAGGACGACGAGGGGAAGTACGCGGGCATCGGCGTGCAGATGCTGGGCAGCCACGAGGATTCGTCGGTCACCATCACGCGCGTATTCCGGGATACTCCCGCGGAGCGCGCCGGCATCAAAAAAGGGGACGTCTTCCTGACGGTGGAGGATATCCAGGTGACCACCGCGACCATGCAGGACGCCGTCAACCTGATGCGCGGCATCCCCGGGGAAAAGGTGCATATCGAGATCGTCCGCAACGGGGAGGTGATCCCCTTTGACCTTGTCAAGGCCAATATCGTCGTCAACCGTGTGGAATACAAAATGCTGGATGACAAGGTAGGCTATATTATCCTGTTCGAATTTGCCGGGGACAGCTCGGACGCCTTCAGGAAAGCCTATAATGACCTGAAAACCCAGGGGATGAAGTCCCTGATTTTCGACCTGCGGGATAACCCGGGCGGCTGGGTGCAGGACGCGGAGAAAATCGGCGGGATGTTCCTTAGCAAGAAACTGCTGTATTATACCGAAGACCGCTTTGGGCGCCGCAAGGAATTCCGCACGGACGCCGGCGCGGAGGAGATGCAACTGACGCTGCTGGTCAACGAGAACTCCGCCTCCGCATCCGAAATCCTCTCCGCCGCGATGCAGGACCATCAGCGCGCCAAGCTGGTGGGCGTAAAGACCTTCGGCAAGGGAGTCATCCAGTTCGTCGTGCCGCTGAGCGACCAGAAGTCCGGCTTCCAACTGACCAACGCGCAGTATTTCTCCCCTCTGGGGCACAAGGTGCACAAGGAGGGCATCACGCCCGACCTGATTGTGGAGATGCCGGAGGAACTCAAGGACAAGTTCTTCGATACCGGGGATATGAGCGACCCGCAGCTGGCGGCCGCCTATGAGGATCTGCTGGGCAGGCTACCCAATTAGGCGCCTGCGAACAAACGCGCTGCGGTTGCCGTTCCAACCAAGAAGCCGCCTCCGAAGGGCGGCCTCTTACTTACGTAATGCTGTTCCGGTCAGTTGTTATCATCCTGGAACTGGATCCCGGCGATGTTCTGGCGCATGGTACGCAGCTCGTTGAGCTGGGAGGCGATGGTGCTGTCCATATGGGACAGCAGGCCGTCCAGTTCCTGCTGGGTCTGGGTGCGCAGTGCCTGGGCGTGCTGGTTGGCGTTTTCCAGAATTTCGCGCGCCTGGGCTTCCGCGCGCGCCAGTACGGTCGTCTTGCTGACCAGCTCGTCCGCGTGTGCCTTGGCGTCCTCCACCAGATTGCTGGCGCGGGCCTGGGCGTCCGCCAGCACCGCCTGGGCTTCGTCCTCCGCGGCTTTGCGGGTCTGGGCCAGGTAAGCGTCCGCGCTCTGCCGGGTGGACTGGGCATAGCTGTTGGCTTCGTTCACCATCCCCTGGGACTGCGCCTGGGCCTGCCGCATGGCTTCTTCCGCCTTGTGCTGCGCGTCGACGATGATGTGCTCCTCGTTATCCACGATTTTCTGCGCGTTTTCCAAGGCCGGGTCATAGGAGGAGACGATGCGCTTGATCAGGTCCGTGAAGGTTCCCTGATGAACCATCGCGGTGTCCGTCAGGGGAATCTTCTTCGCGTTCCTGAGCAGCAGCGTCAACTCGTCTGCGAGGGCGAATACTTCCGTTCTTGACATGGTGGTTCCTCCTTTATTTGCTTGGCTTTTTTTGCTGATATAACCCAAGAAGCGCCTTGGCCGCTCCAGGCGGAAGGAAGGGGCTGACGTCGCCGCCCAGGGATGCAATTTGCCGGACGAGGGACGAAGAGATGTCGGCAACCTGCGGATTCGCCGGCAGCAACGCCGTTTCCAGGCCGGGCAGGAGGCGCGCATTTGCCTGGGCCATCGCGCTTTCCGACTCCAGGTCGGCGGTCGTCCGCACACCGCGGATGACGAGCCGCGACCCGGTTTCCACAGCCAAGTCTACCAGTAAACCATTATAAATCAAAAACGACACGTCAGGCAAATCCGCGCAGGCCTCCCGCAGCAACGCCACCCGCTTTTCCGGCGGGAAAAGGCCCTGCTTGTCCGGATTGACCAGGACGGCCACCAGCAAATCCCGGGTCATTGCGGTGGCGCGGCGGATGATGTCCACGTGACCCCAGGTGACCGGGTCAAAGCTGCCCGGGTAGATCGCCTTCATCAAACGCTCCCTCCTGCTCATAAACCGTCAGCGCGCTCTCGCCATAAACGCGGGTTCGGATCATCCGGAGCCCCTCAACGATTTCCGGACGTTCCGCGGCGGCGTGTTCCGCTACGATGATACCCTCCTTTTCCAGGAGTCCGGCTGACACCACGGCACCCAGCACCTCCCTGACGGCCTGGCGATAGGGCGGATCCAGGAATATCAGGCTGAACCGCCGGCCGGCGGCCTCCAGCGCGCGAAGGGAGGAACGCCAGTCCATCCGGAGGCATTCGCATTTTTCCTCCAGGCGCAGCGCCCTGGCGTTCGCCAGGACCGTTTCCACCGCCTCGCGGTCCTTGTCGGCGAATACCGCGTGCGCTGCGCCGCGGCTTAAGGCCTCAAACCCCATCGCACCGGAGCCGGCGAACAAATCCAGAACCCCACTCCCGGATACGCGGCCCTGAATCATGTTGAAGGCCGCCTCCCGGACCAGGGAACGCGTTGGCCGCGTCTCCCGCCCCCCCGGGGACCGCAACACGCGGGAGCGGTGTTCCCCCCCGATGATGCGAAGCGCCATCAGACCAGCTGCCGCGGCGGCTTATCCCCTGCATCCCGCGGCTTCCCCCTTCGCCTTTCCGCCTTGCGGTTGCCCTCCCGGATGCCGCTGTGAATCATCGCCCTGCGGCGTGGTCCCTGGAGATACCCGGCGGCAAAAAAGGCGGGGGCGATCAAAACCAGCAGGGGTGAAATGCGGTCTACCGCCAACAAAGCGTCCGCCCCGCCCGCACCCAGCAGGTTGACATAAGGAAAGACCAGCAGCCGGACCGCCAGACGCAGGACTTCCCTGATGGTCAGGGCGGCGGATTCGTGATAGTAGGACAGCGCCAACGAGATATCCGCCCTTAACTCATAAGCGCTCAGCCAGGAAGGCAGCGCGCCCAAGCCGACGTGCTCCCGAACCGCCGTCAGGGCGTGGATGAGCGACAGGAGCAGCAGGGGCAGAGCGCCGACGAAAGCCGTAAAAAATCCTTTGCCCGGATGATAGCATCGGGCCAGATCTGCCGTGGACGCCTGCTTGCCTGCCTGCGAGCGGCTCATCGCGATTTCCGCGAAGGCGGCATCCCCCTCCCCCGTTCCTTCGCCTTCATGGAACATCAGGTAATACAGCCCGCCCAAAGCGGCCAGATTCAGCAGCGTGCGCAGCCACCGGGCGTCCATCACCAGCAGCTGCCCCAAGAAGAAATACAGCACGGCATACACCAGCAGATAGGCCAGCACTTCCAGGCCACGCCGTGCGGCCAACAGGCTGACAGCCCTGCCCAGGAGAACAGGCTTTGGGGCTGGTAAAAGCCCCGACCCGGTCTTTGCCTTCTTGCGTTTGGGTTGCATGGCTACCTTCCGGCTTATTGGTAAACGCGGGGGACGCGCCTGGTAATCTGAAGCAGGACTTCGTAGGGAATCGTACCCAGTTCCCGGGCGATTTCATCCGCCATGATGGCTTCCATCCCCTGCCGCCCGATGAGAACCGCAGGGTCCCCGGGCAGGACCGGTCCCGCGTCCGTCACGTCAGCCATTACCTGGTCCATACATACGCGCCCGACAATCGGGCAGCGCCTGCCCGCGATGAGCACCACGCCGCGGTTGGAGCGCAGGCGGTTGAGGCCATCCCCGTATCCCGCCGCGACAGTCGCCAACCGGGTCGGGCGCGCCGCCGTAAACGTAGCACCGTAACTGACCGCCTCTCCTGGGGAAATCGTCTTGACGTGGGTGATTTCCGCTGCCCAGGAAAGCACGGGGAGGAGCGGCACCGGGCTGTCCACGCCGGCATAACCATACAGCGCCAGACCCGCGCGAACCATGCCGAAGCGCGCGTCCGGCCGGGTCAGCAAGGCAGAGGAGCCGCTGGTATGCAGCAGCAGATCGGGCGGGAGCAGCGAAGTCAACTGCCTGAACCGTTCCAGCTGCCGGTCAGTCTGCGAAGGGTCCGGGTTATCCGCGCTGGCGAAATGCGTAAACGCCCCTGTGAGCCGGATGCCCGGGCATCCCTGGATACGCCTGAGGATTTCTCCCAGCGCCGCCTCGTCCTTCACCCCGATGCGGTTCATGCCGGTGTCCAACTTGAGGTGAACGTCCACGTTCTGTCCCGTCTTCAAGGCTGCTTCCTGCGCAAGGGCCACGTGGTCAGGTGTAAACACCGTGAGCGTCAGCCCGTTTTCCACCGCGAGGTGCGTTTCCCCCGCATTGCTTCCGGCCAGAATCAGGATGGGAAGGCGAATGCCGGACGCGCGCAGCTGTACCCCCTCCTCCGCAAGCGCGACGCCCAGCCAGTCCGCGCCTGCTTCTTCAGCGGCATGGGCAACCGGAATCAATCCATGCCCATAGGCGTCCGCCTTGACGACCGCCATGAGGCGCGCGTCCCCGATCAGGGAACGGACGGCCCGCACGTTGGCTTTGAAATCGTCCAGCCGGACGACGGCAAAGGTCTGTCTCACCCGCGCTCCTTTCATTCCGTTCCCGGCCCGGGCACAGCGTCCACCGGAAGCGGATATCCTGAACTGAATACGGGAATTATATCATAGCAACCCCGGCGCCGCCATCCATCGCCCGCGGACCGCTTTCATCCGGAATGGCATAGGGGTATAATAGGGCAGGGTCTAGACCGGTTTGGTTTTGGGTTCCAGCGCGAAAAGGCGCGCTAATTGACTGGAAAGGTGTGTGTTTTTATTTCTTCCGCCGTGACTGCCCTGACGTTCTCCAAAATTACGCTGCAAGACAAAACCTGGATGGACCAAGCGCTGCAGGCAGGCCACCAGGGCGCCCTGGAATACAGCTTTACATCCAACTACATCTGGCGGGAGGTTTACAAACTGTCCGTAGCGCGCTATGACGACCACCTGGTGGTGATGTCCGACCCGGAGAATCCCAGCTTCATTTTTCCCGCAGGCGGCCATGACATCAAAGGCGTCGTGCGGGAGTTGGCTGTCTATTGCGCGGCGCGGGGCAAGCCCCTGGTGTTCAACACCGTGATCAAGGAAGACCAGGAGCGGCTGGAGGCAGCCTTCCCCGGCAAGTTCCGTTTTATCCCCGACAGGAACGACTACGACTATATTTACGAGTCCCAGCGGCTGATTACCCTGAGCGGCAAGAAGCTCAGCGCCAAGCGTAACCACATCAACCGTTTCAAAATGGAGAATCCCGCGTGGTCCTATGAGCCAATTACTAGAGAAAACCTGGACGACGCGCATAAAATGAGCCTGGAATGGTGTCTCAACGCCGGCTGCCGGGAGGACGAGAGCCTCTTTGACGAGTCCTGCGCAGTGGAGCAGGCGTTCAAACACTTTTTTGAACTAGGTCTGGACGGCGGCTTGCTTCGCGTGAGAGGCCGCCCGATCGCTTTCGCCATGGGAGAGCCGCTCAACTTCGACACCTACGTTATCCATATCGAAAAGGCTTTCCACGAAATCCAGGGAGCCTACCAGATGATCAACCAGCAGTTCGCGGCAGCCAACTGCGGGAGTTTTACTTATGTCAACCGGGAGGATGACGCCGGCGACGAAGGACTCCGCCGGGCCAAGCTGTCCTACGACCCGGCTTTCCTGCTGGAAAAAAGCTCCGCGGAGCTGATTTCAACGCTGTGATCGGCCATCCCGGCGCGGACGACCTGCCCCAGTTATCCGCGCTCTGGCGGGAAGCCTTCAGAGACACAGAAGAAGAAACAGCCTTTTTCTTTCAATACAGGCACCGGGCTGAAAATATGCTGGTTCTCCGTTTGGAAGATCGGATTGCCGGCATGTTGACCATGCTGCCGGTCGCGCTGCTGGCCGGCGGAAAGGCCCTGAAAGCCCGATATGTATTCGCCATCGCGACA
>JAPXQZ010000088.1:0-6993 GCA_033813835.1 Clostridia bacterium
CTGGTAAGTTTCCCGGTCCGTTTCAAAGAGGCTGTTGAGCTTGTCGGCCACCTTCTTGACAATGTGCTGGGACAGTTTGCGCACATAGCCGTCGTTTTGCAGGAAGGACCGGGAGACGTTCAGCGGCAGGTCCGGGCAGTCGATGACGCCCTTGAGGACCATCAGGAACTCGGGGATGACTTCCTTGATGTTGTCCGCAACGAACACCTGGCGGTTAAACAGCTTGATTTCCCCGTCCTGCCCGGAAAAATCACGCTTGATGCGCGGGAAGTACAGGATGCCCTTCAGGTTGAAAGGATAATCCACGTTCAGATGAATCCAGAACAGGGGATCTTCCCAGGTGCGGAAAAGCTTGCGGTAGGTTTCCCGGTATTCTTCCTCCGTGCAGTCCTTGGGCGCCTTGAGCCAAAGCGGATGGGTATCGTTGATGAGGACAGGCCCGGGCTCTTCCTCCGCTTCGGCGGGCTCCGGCGACACCGGCACTTCTTCCGCGGCGTTCGGCCCTTCCTTCCGCTTCTTCTCTGCTTCCAGGCGCTCTTTTTTCCGCTTCCGGGCATCATCCCGGCGTTGTTTGATGTCCTCCGGATCCTCGAGGTAAACCGGTATGGACATGTAGCCGCAGTACTTTTCCAGAATCTCCTGCGCGGCATGGCCATCGAGGAAGCCCTTTTCCTCCTCGCTCATATGCATGGTCACGGTGGTCCCGCGTTCCTTGCGCTTCCCTTCCTTCATTTCATAGGAAATGCCGTCGTCGCTGGACCAGAAAACGGGCTTCGCACCGTCCTGCCAGGACAGGGAATCCACGGTAACCCTGTCGGATGCCATGAACGCGGAGTAAAAGCCCAAGCCGAAGTGGCCGATGATGCCGGACGCGTCCTCCCCGGTATAGTTTTTAAGGAATTCCTCGGCGCTGGAAAAGGCAACCTGGTTGATGTACCGGTCCATCTCCTCCGCCGTCATGCCTACGCCGTTGTCCCAGACGCGGATTTCACCCTCCTTCCGGTCAAGCGTGACGACGACCCGGAGTTCCTCGTCCCCGCCCTTCCCCAGCATTTTGAGTTTGGTCACGGCATCCACGCCGTTGGAGACAATTTCGCGCAGGAAAATATCCTTATCCGAATAAAGCCACCGCTTGATGACCGGCATGATGTTCTGCGCATCGATGGATATGCTGCCCGTCCGGGCAGCGGCTTGCTTACTGGCCATGGTAAAAACCTCCGGTTGATGTTGCGGGGCCATTGTACCACGGCCGCGCCCGGCAGGCAAGCAATTTTTAGCACTCTCGTCTTTAGAGTGCTAAAACGGCGGCGGGGCGATTGACGCTGTTCCCCGCATGGGCTATGCTTAGGGCGGTTTCGAGGAGGAGTGATATGAGCCGTCTGGGCGACCTGCTGCACCTGGAGCGAACGCGCCGCGGGCTGGGCGCGAAGGAAGTTTCCAAACTGGCCGGGGTCAGCGAGAAATACCTGCTGGAGGTCGAGGCGGGCACCCGCATCATCCAAGACGACCAGGCCCGCCGAATTCTGAAGAAAATGGGCGTGCAGCAGGAGCCGGATGCCGCTTTCACGCTCGACGACATCGCGGCGACGGTGGACCTGCAGGCGGCCGTCAGCCCGGAGCGGCTGGAAAAAGTGAAAAAGGCGGAGCCAAAGGAACCCGCGATGGCAGACGGTTCCATCTGGCTGGACGCCCTCAGCGGCATCCTCCGGAGCGTGCCTGTGTACAACGCCGTCATGGCGCAGGTCGGCAGCCGGATGCTGCCGGTGCTTCAGGGAAAGATCGAAGGCGCGCCGGCGGACAAGGTTTTTTACTTCGTGTCGCCGGACCAGCGGATGCGGGGTTTCCGCGTCCATCAGGGCGACCTGGTGCTGGTCGTCCCCGCGCAGGCAGCGGAAGACGGAAAAATGATGCTGCTGGACACGAAACTGGGAAAGCAGCTGTACATGGTCAAAATCCTGCCGCGCTACCAGCTGCTCCTGCAGACCTTCGACCAGCAGAACGAGAGCGAGATTGTCCCGATGTCGGACGCCGTCATCGTCGGCCGGTGCGTGCGGCTGGAGGCCGAACTGTAGCGGCGCCCACCGTTCACTTTCCCTTTTGACCCGTCCTGAGGTGACAGATGGCGCTGCTGACCCGGGTACTCAACTTGAAGACGTTCCGGCAATATGCCCTGATACTTCTTGGCTGCGCGATCGGCGCGGCCAGCTATCCGCTCTTCCTGGAGCCCAACCACATCGCACCCGGCGGGCTGACGGGCGTCACGATGATTCTGAATTACTATTTCGCCGTGCCCATCGGCCTGGGTAGCCTGGTGCTGAACATCCCGCTGATCCTATTGGGCTGGCGGCTCATCGGCACACGGTTTATCCTGCGCACGGTGCTGGCGACAACCCTGTTTTCCGTCCTCATCGACCTGATGAACTTCCAGCCGCTGAGCCTGGACCCGATGCTGGCGGCCGTTTTCGGCGGGGTCATGCTGGGTTTCGGGCTGGCGCTGATCATCCGGGGGAACGCGACGACGGGCGGCACCGACCTGCTGGCGCGCATCGTGCACCACCGCCAGCGGGCGATTACCATCGGCTCCTTCCTGTTCGCCTTTGACCTGGTCGTCATTCTGCTGGCCTGGCTGTTCATGAGCGTGCAGCACGCGCTGTACGCGATTGTATGCGTATTCGTCTCCGCCAAAGTGCTTGACCAGGCGCTTCTGGGAATCGGGACCGACAAAGCCTGCTACATCATCAGCCGGGAGCCGGACCGGATCGCCAGGCGGGTGATGGACGAGCTGGAGCGGGGCGTTACGATGCTTGACGCTTCAGGCGCCTATTCGGGGCGGGAGTTCAAGATGCTGCTGAGCATCGTCGGCAGGCTGGAAACGGTGAAACTCAAGCAGATTGTGCAGGAGGAGGACCCCAAGGCATTCGTGTTCATTACCGATACGCATGAGACGCTGGGCGAGGGGTTCCGCAAACTGACCGGGGAGGAAATCTGATGGCCTACCAATCCCTTTACCGCACCTGGCGGCTGCGGCGGTTCACTGAAATGGTCGGGCAGGAACCCATCGTACGGGCGCTGTCCAACCAGGCCGCCACGGGAAGAATCGCCCATGCCTACCTGTTTTGCGGCAGCCGCGGAACCGGGAAGACCAGCGCCGCGCGCATTATGGCGATGGCCATCAACTGCTTGTCGCCGCAGGACGGGAACCCCTGTCTCGCCTGTGAAAACTGCGTCGCCCTCAGCGAAGAAACGACGCTGGACGTCTTCGAGATGGACGCCGCCAGCAACAGCCGGGTGGAGGAAATCCGCGAGATGCTGGCCCGGACGGATTATCCGCCCCAGTTTGTCAAATACAAGGTCTACATCATCGACGAAGTGCATATGCTGTCCAACGCCGCCTTCAACGCCCTGCTCAAGACCCTCGAGGAACCGCCGCCCTATATGGTGTTTATCCTTGCCACCACCGAGCCGCAGAAACTGCCGGCCACCATCATCTCCCGCTGCCAGCGGTTTGACTTCGGCCGCATCCCGGAAAAGGACATCATCGGGCGGCTGCGAATGGCCTTAGACAAAGATCGTCGCGCGGAGGACGGTGCGCTGCAGTTGATCGCCGCCATGGCCGAGGGCAGCATGCGCGACGCCTGGAGCCTGCTGGATATGTGCCTGGGCGGCGCCGGGGAAGCGCTGACGGAGGAGCAGGCGCAGGAAACCCTCGGCGCCGTCAGCCAGGCCTTCCTGTTTGATTTTTCCGACGCGCTGGCCGGCGGGGACGCGGGCCGGGCAATGCAGCTGTCCGGCCAATTGATGCAAAGCGGGCGGGACGTGCAGGTCTTCCTGCGCGAGCTGGGCGCGCACCTGCGACAGTTGCTGGCCGTCTACTGGACAAAGGCGGGCATCCGCGATACCACGAACGACCAGCTTGCGCGGCTGCGCCGGCAGGCGGATGGCGCGGACCCGGACCGGCTGCTGTACATCCTGGAACAATGCATGCAGGCGGAAACGGACGCCCGGTGGGCGGCCTCCCCGCGCGCCGTGCTGGAGCTGTTTATCCTCAGAACCTGCAGGGGACCGGCCTTGAAGGCGGCGCCCCCGGCTCCCGCCGCCAAAGCGGATGACAGAAGAATCCCTGAAGCTGCGGCGCATGCATCCAGCCCAGGGCAAGATCAGACAGTCAGCGCGAAGCGGGAGGAGGATTCCCCCGCGGGGAATGACCCGGCTACACCTCCCCCGTTATCCGGCTTCGCGCCTGAATCGACTTCAGTAGTTCCGGCAGCAGTACCCACTGAGATCATGGAAAAGACAGCGAAAGAAGCGGTGATTCAGCCACCGGAACCCGCAATCCCCCTGGCGCAGGCGACCAAAACGAACGACTCCGGCACCGCCGCCCATGACGGCGCTGCCACCCCGCGGGACGCGTGGAATGCGATGCTACGGCGGCTGGCCAGGGAGCACTCCGGCCTGCACGCGATGGTTTCCCGCGGGAAGTATGGCGGCTACCTGGACGGCACCTTCCTGCTGACCCTGGAAAAAGAAGACGATATCCTGGCCTCCCTCCTCAACGACGAGGAGCGGGAGAAACCGATTTCCCTGATTCTCAGTGAGGAAATGGGCCGGCCCGCCCGCTTTTCCGCTGGTGGGAAGCCGATGAAAACACAGCCTGCGTCCCCGGCGGCGGACGACGACAACGTCGAGGCGCTGGCCAGGGTATTCGGCAGGGAGAAAATCATCCTCCGGAAGGACAACCCCTGAACGCATCAGTCCCTTTTCACGGCCTCCCCGAAGGCGGCGGCCGTTTTCTGTCGATTGCAGATTGAATCGGCTTGCCGGCGCAAGCGCCTCAATCCGGAAACGATGGAGTGTGTCACATAATTGAAAAGAATCCGTCATAATATGCTATAATGCGGTTGCACTCCGTCAACACCGAGCCGGAAGGAACAGGGCATGAGCGAAAACAGGTCCAGGTATTCCAGCGCGCCGCTGCAGGATTTGCGCAGGCGCCCGCCCAAACAGCAGCAGCCCCCCCAGCCGCGGGGGCAGGCGGCAGCCGGCGCAGCGGCGCCCAGCCCGCGTAGCTACGTTTTTCTGCAGGTGCTGCTGGTCGCGGCGCTGCCGTTGTTGTTCATCGTTTCCCTGCTGGTCCGGGATACGCGGCTGTACTGGGCGTTCGTCATCCTCAGCCTGGCCGGCGTCGCGCTGATGGCCCTGCTCAAGGCGTTCGTGCCCAACGCGCGCCGGGTGCTGGGCGTCGTACACGCGGCGATGATTGCGGTGGCGCTCTTTGCCATCCTTGTTTCCGGACCCGCCCGCGGCAACCCCGCGCAGCGGCAGACTCAGGACCTGGCTTCCATTTTTTCCGACGAAACCACCGCCAGCCTCAGCGATATGGCGCAGGCCGCGCAAAACGTGGAGGCCGTCCAGACGCCGGACCCGGGCAGCGCCTCCCTTGCCCAGCAGAAGCTTGACCGGTTCATGTCCGCCTGGGCAAACAAGGATTATGCCGCCATGGTCTCCTATTCCTCGCCCGCCTGGGTCAAGCAGCACGAAAGCCAGCGGGGCGCGGAAACAAGCATCTTCCACCTCAGCGCAATCCGCACGCCGGTTTCTTACCAGGTGACGGATGTATCCGGGAGCGATTCAGACCAGACCCGGACCATCACCATGCAGGCCCTCATCAGCAAAAACGACGGCAAGGAGCCGGTGAAGTACAATTTCCAGATTTTGATGATTCGCGTGAACAATGAATGGTTTGTGGATCCCAACTCCATTTCTTCATCCCAGGTGGTACAGGATACTGCCGCCGTCCCCCCGTCTGACCCAGCCGCCCAGCAGTCCGGCATGGGCCAGGCGGCGCTCGCCGAGGAAGCCCAGCAACAGCAGGCGTCGGCCGGTGCCGTGCGCTCGGACACCGTGCTGTACTATAACCAGGACGGCGGGGAGTTTTACCACGTCGATCCAAACTGCTCTTCCATCGGGGCGAAATATCGGCCGCTGACAGCGATGTTCTACTACCGCGACGTATCCAACGATACCTTCAAGAACCTGAAGACCTGCCCCGTCTGCAAGGCGCCGGCACGCTGACGAGATGCGATACCATCTGGACACCATCCCCATCTGGGACGCGCTGAAGCACGCTTCGGGCTGCCCGTTGTGCGCCCTGCGGCGGAAAACCGAGCGCCAGCTGGTAGCGCGCGCGCTTGGGGCGTCGGTGATGTCCCCGGACAGCCGCGCCAAGGTCAACCAGGCCGGTTTCTGCCGCGTTCACCAGCAGATGCTGTATCATTCCCCGGACGGAAACCGGCTCGGCCATGCGCTGATGATGCTGTCCCACCTGCAGGAAATCCGTTCGCGCCTCCCCCGGCTGCTTGATGCCGGCGCCCCCGCCGGGAAACCTTCCGGGCTGTTCGGGAGGTACAGGTATATGGGGGGCAACGAAGGCGCGCTGCCGGAAAACGAGGGGTGCGTGCTGTGCGAGGAGCTGGACGTTCAGAACGAGCGCCACGCCGCCGGATTTCTCCACCTGTGGAAGACGGATGCCGTGTTTCAGAAGGCCTTCGGGCAGTCCGGCGGCGTATGCCTGCCCGACGCGCGGCGCCTATTGCGCCTGTCGCCTGGATGTTTGAACTCCCGGGAGCAATCCGGGTTCCGGAGCCTGCTGGACAACCAATTGTCCTCCGCGCTGGACACGCTGGAAAAGGATCTGACCCGCTTTACCCAGAAATCAGACTACCGCAACGCCGACCAGCCCTGGGGCGACGCCAGGGATGCCCTGGAGCGGACGGTCAATTACTTGCGCGGATGGTGTCTTGGCAAGGAGCCTTTGAAGGATGAGCAGTAAGGCGGGATGGCAGAAGGCCCTTGCGGCCTGGACACTTGCCGCCTTGGCGGTGGCCGCGCCCGTGTTCGCCGCGCAGAATACAAATCTGCTGGGATACCAGCCCCCGGAAAACCAGTCCGCCGCGCAAGCCGTGCTGTACTTCCGGTACCTGGACAGCCCGTACC
>JAPXQZ010000089.1:0-6990 GCA_033813835.1 Clostridia bacterium
ATGGAGGGCCAGGTCCGCGACGGTGGCATTGGCATCGAAGGGGACAACCGTTTTCATCTTGAGATCGCGAAGGCATCCCATAACAAGGCGTTCAGCATTATTGTGGAGCTGCTTGCCGAACTGCTTGCGGAGTCAAGGAAGGCAACCCTGAGCATCCCGGGGCAGCCAATCAAAAGCATCGCCGATCACTATCAAATCTACGCGGCGATACAATCCGGCGATGCCGCGGCCGCAGAAGCCGCAATGGCGAACCACCTTCTGAAAGCCCAACAGAACCTGATGGATTCGCGCGGCGCAGACTGAGGCCTGCCGGATATACCGCTACCGGGCACAAGGATTGCCGGTGCCGCGCCGTGCGTCAACGTTCTCGGGACAGTCCTGCCCTTATCCCTACAAAGGAACGTCCCCAGCGGGAAGAAAGTGGCCGAAGGAACCGAGCCGACGTCAACAGGCGGAAGGAAGACTGAGGAGAGTTGCCGTCCCCTCACCGCTCCTCGTCCAGGATGGCAATCGCCCGGACGGGGGATCCTTCCCTACCCTGCAGTTTCAGTGGAAGGGAAAGGAAGGTGAAGGGAACGCCGACGGGCAGCGACTCCAGGTTTGTCAGCCCCTCCACGATGACGATGCCTTTGCCGAGCATACGGACATGCACGTACTTCCAGTCCTGGGGATTGGGAGTCGGCAGATCCATGCCGACCAGTCCGATGCGCTTTTCCACAAACCAGTCCGCGAGTTCCTTTGTCACATAGGGAAAGCCGCTGAAATAGGACAAATCGGGGAAGCGCTTGTCCCAGCCGGTGTGAAGCAGAACGGCACATCCCCCGTCCACAAAGGGCTCGGCACCCGATAGATCGGCAGGCGTAATCTCCTCCCCGGGCTTCTTATACGTCAGGTCAACGCGGACCGCGGGCACGACGCAGCGATTGAGCGCTATGGCGTCCACCGTTTCCCCGTCGTTGTAGAAATGCCGGGCGGCGTCCATGTGCGTGCCCTGATGTGTGGAAGTCGTGAGCCGGGACAGGTTGTATCCCAGCGTTTCCAGCGTGCAATGCCAGCTCAAGGACATCTTGGGATCCATGGGCATCGTCGGTGCGCCGTCAAACATGGGTGCGCTCAGATCAACAATCTTTCCAATGGGTTTCATGAGCTTCTCCTATTCGCTTCCGGCGAAGTTCGCATCCTTGCCCAGGCCTTCAGGACCCATCGCCAGATAGCCGGAATCCGCAAACAGGTCGTGTCCGGTGATGGCACAGGCATCGTCGCTGAGCAAAAACGCGACCGAAGCCGCAATCTGACTGGGTTCCTGCAACTTCTGCAGCAAATGATAGTCGTCCCAGGCTTTGGGAACGCTCTCGCGCCTCCCATCCTTTGTGGCTTTCGCCACTTCATCGGTCCAGACCCAAGCGGGGCTGCACGCGTTGACACGGATTTCCGGTGCCAGGTCCATGGCCGCGCATCGCACCAGTTGCTTGACCGCGCCTTTTGCGGCGTTGTACGTCCAGCGAACAGGCTGGGCGATGTGTCCGCTGACGCTGGAGATACAAACGACCGCGCCATCCTTACGCGTCCTGTTTCTGGCGAACTCGGCGATCATCATCGCATAGGCCGCCGGCCCCGCCATAAAGGTGTGCTGCCAGTCTTCCCGGGTTGCGTCCATTCCCTTTGCGGTAAAAGGGAACGCGTTGTTGACCAGAAAGTCCACTTCTCCATACAACGCCCGCGCTTTTCTAAATAGCGCCGCTGGCGTGCCTGCCTCCTCCATGTCAGCCGCCATGAACGCGACCTGGTCCGGATGCCGCCGTTCAAAATCGGCGAGCGTCTGCCGGCCGACCGCATCGTTTCTGCCACAAAACAGGACCCGGACGCCTTCATCCAGCAGTCGTTCCACAATGGCTTTCCCGATGCCGCGCGACCCGCCTGTGACAATGGCGCTTTTCCCTTTCAAACCATTCATCTGAATCCCTTTCAACAACGTTGTCCCAGTTCATCAGCGGCGGCGCCCGGCGTATGGTGCCGGACGCCGCCAGTTTCATCTCATCGGAGCCTTTGGCACAATCAGAACAGCGCCGCGTACTCCTCGATGTTGGAGCGGTCATAGAGCATCGGGTCAACCAGCGACAGGATCTGCCCATTCTCCAGGATGGTGTATTCGCCCAGTTTCCCGGCGGAGAACTTCGCACCCGGCTCCGGCTTGAAACCGTCCTTCACCGCAGTGGCGAGGTATACCGCAAGGTAACCTTCATAGGGGGGATTCCAGAGCTGGAAGCCCAGGCAGGTTCCATCCATCACGAATTCCTTCATTTCGGAGGGGAGACCGAGCCCGGTCACACGGATTTTTTCCGCAAGTCCCCTGGTCTGCACCACCTTGCAGGCCGCAGCGATCGCCACCGTCGTAGGCGCGATGACGCCCTTCAGGTTCGGGTATTTCGTAATCAGCGCTTCCATCTCGATGGTGGACTTCTCCGGCTGATCATCCCCGTAGACGACCTCGACCAGTTTCATCTTGGAATAAGCCGCATCCGTCGCCAGGACTTCCTTCATCAGTTCAATCCACGTGTTCTGATCCGGCGCGTCGGTGGTCGCAGACAGAATGGCAAATTCACCTTCATAGCCAATCTGCTCCGCCATCAGCTTAATCTGAGCTTTACCAATCGTGCTGAAGTCCACCGGCATAATGGCAGCGTCGCGATGGCTTTCGCTGCCGGGAATGTCTTGGTTAATCAGGTAAATTGGCACGCCTGCGTCACGGGCGTCGTCAAAAGTGCCGTTAAGTGCGTCGTTGGAGTTCGCGGCGATAAAAATCGCATCCGCATTGTTCTGAACCGCTGCTTCAACATACTCAATCTGACTGGTGGCTTCCGCAGTCGCCGGGCCGGTGAAAATGTACTCGTACTTGTCTTCGCCGAGCTCCTTGATGGCGTCCTTGAACCCTGAACTGAGCGCCTCAAAGTAGGGGTTGCCAAGGTTTTTGGGAATGAAGTAGATCTTGATCTTGCCTTCCTCGGCAGACACAGACGCCAGTAACCCGCAGCAGGTCACAAGCATCAGCGCAGCCAGCGCGAGCGCTACGATTCGGTTCTTTCTCATGCTGTTTCTCCTTCTCTCGTTTAATTATTACTCACCGGCTCTGCCGGATTGAGCCCTGTCTGGAATCCGTCTTCCCTTACTCTTTTATAACTCAACGATCCCTGAAACCTTGAACCAGCTTGCCGATGTTCGGGATAATGATGGAAAGCAATAGAATCAGGCCCATCATGAACATCTGCGCGTCAGAAGTAATGTTGGCGACGATCAGCCCGGTTTTCAGCACAATGACCAGCAGTACAGCGATAAACGTGCCGATGATGCTTCCGTTGCCTCCGCTGATTTCTGCCCCACCCAGTAGCACCATAGCGACCACGTCAATTTCCGAATTCAGATTCATATCATACCGCACCAACAGCAATCGAGACATCGTCAGCAGACCAGCAATCCCTGAAACGAACCCGGAGAGCAAAAACAGCTGCAGTTTAACCCGCCGCGTGTTGACGGAACTATAAATTGCCGCTTGCTCGTTGGCTCCGATGGCAAGCACTTTGCGGCCAAAGCCCGTCCGATGCAGGATTAGGTAAAAGATGAACGCGAGGAAGATGAACGCAAGAATTGTGACCCCAAAGCGCGCCTTCCCAATCATAAAAACAGGAATCTTCTCAAGGCTGTTGAACCATTCCGGAAATTTCCCCAGGCTCTTGTCACCAATGAAGATCTGCGAAATCCCCCGGAATACGCTCATGGTGCCAATGGTGACAATCATCGCCGGCAGGTTCAGGTATGCGATTAAAAGCCCGTTGATGGCGCCGCACAGGAGCCCGGTCAGTAGACCCAGCAGAATCGCAACCTCCATCGGCAGCCCGGCATGGAATGCCAGGGCGGTGAACGTCGCAGAGCAGCACATGGTCGCCGGAACCGAAAGGTCAATCATGCCCGCAGAAATAATCAGCGTCATCGTCAACGCCGTCATTCCCAGCTCCATATAACGGGTCATGGTCCTCAGGAGATAAGCAAGATCGCGGAAGCTCTCGGAGAGCGACGCACTCACGAACAGCGTGGCAAGCAGAAGGCCGAAGGGAACCCACTCGCGCCTTGAAAAAACCGGCCTCATCCTGCCCCATCCGGAGCGAATGAGCGTCCCTTTCACCGCAGCGCCCCCTTCCCCGTCGTCTGGCGCGCCATGCCCCGCTTTGACTCAATGGAGAGAACAATGCGGTCCACAAGCAGGGCGGTCACGATAATCATGCCATAGCTAAACAGCTGAACAGTACCAGGAATGCCGACGTTGGCAATCATCGTATTGACCGTACCCAGAAGCAAACAACCCAATATAACCCCCGCGACGGTACCCCTTCCGCCATTCACGCTCACCCCTCCGATAATCGTTGCCGATATGACCACGAATTCAAGACCTTTCCCCGTGTTGCTGGGGTTGATATACCCAAACCGGGATGCGGACATCATTGCGGTGATGCCGCAAAGCCCCCCGACAATCGTAAACACGAGGAACTCCGTTTTTTTGCAGTTGATGCCGCGCAGAAAAGCCGCTTCCCGGTTGGAGCCCACTGCATAGACTTCGCGCCCGAAGTGCGTAAACTGCAGGACGAGAAAAAAAGCAAACGCGAGAAAAAGGGAAACGACGACCAGCCAGGGAACCAAAACTCCGCCCAGGCGTACTCCCTGCGATACAAAGTCCGTCGTTCCCGGGGGAAGCTCGTACCCCGTCACCTGCTTGCCCTGGGAAATGATGAACGTAAGCCCCCGATAGGCGTTCATGGTGCCCAAGGTTACGATGATGGGCGGGATTTTTAGGTAAGCGATCAGAAAACCATTAAGCATACCGCAAGCAAGGCCGACCGCGATAGCGACGAGGATTCCCTGCCAGAGCGACGCGCCGTGGTCGCGGAAGAGGATGCCCGTGACCATCGCGCTGAGGGCAACGTTGGAGCCGATGCTCAGGTCGATTCCGCGCATGATGACTACCATCATCATGCCTAGTGCCATTGTCAGATTCAGCGGCGTCCATAAAAGGACGCTGTTGACGACTCCGGTGAATCGCCCGCCGGAAAGCACCTCCGGACGCAGGATGCCCACAGCAAGGTAAATCAGTGCAATAAATGCGAGCGTTACGAATTCTTTGATATTCTGTGTAAAAAAACGTCTCATCCCGCTCATTATCCCGCACCTTCCCTCTGCAAGGTGGACGCGGCAGCCATGATTTTTTCGCCGGTCATTTCCTGCCGTGTGAACTCCGCGGTAACGTGGCCCTCGCACATCACGTACACACGGTCTGAAAGCTGCAGAATCTCCGGCAATTCAGAGGAGATCATCAGAATTGCTTTCCCCTGCCCGGCCAAATCGCTGATTAAGCGATAGATATCCATTTTCGCACCGATGTCGATGCCGCGCGTCGGCTCGTCCAGAATCAGGATGTCGGATTCGGTCAACAACCATTTCGCAATAAAAACCTTCTGCTGATTGCCCCCGGAAAGCTCCTTGACAGCCTGTTCAGCGTCGCGCATCCGGACGCTCAGATGATCCGTATACTGGCGCACGAGCGGCATTTCTGCCTTCCGCCTGATAAACCCTGCGCGCGTAGCGACGCGCCGTAGAATCGCGAAGGTCATATTAAAGCGAATACTGAACGATGTCAGTAAACCGGTCCGCGAGCGGTCTTCCGATACCATCGCGATGCCGTTCCTCATCGCGTCAACGGGATTGCGAATCCGGACCTTCTCACCCCGGACCAGAATATCGCCGGAATCCGCGGGTGCTACGCCAAAAACCGCGGAGGCGAATTCACTCCGCCCCGCTCCGACCAAGCCCGACATCCCGACGATTTCCCCGCGATGGAGTTTCAAGCTGACGTTGAAATATCTCCCCGGATAAGTAAGATTGACGGTTTCCAGCGCGAGGTCGTTCCCGGGGATGTTGTCCTTGACCATCAGTTCCTTGAAAGAGCGCCCTACCATCATCCGGACGATATCTTCCTGGGTGAAGTCGCCCGCCATACACTCGCTGACGCGTTCCCCATCACGCAGGATGGTAACGCGGTCCGCAATCTGCATGATTTCTTCCAGCCGGTGCCCGATAAAGATAATTGCCTTCCCCTGCTCTTTTAACCGGGATATTGTCTTGAACAGGGTTTTGACTTCTCCATGAGACAGCGCGGCGGTCGGCTCGTCCATGATAATGACGCGCGCATTCTGAGAAAGCGCGCAGGCGATTTCGACCACCTGCTGGTCAGCGATGCTCATCCCCCGGACTGGATCCCGCGAGCGGATCCGGACGTTGAGCGCGTCGAGCAGCTCGTCGGTTTTCCTATGCAGTTCCCGCCAGTTGATAATTGGTTTCCCGTTTGTCCGCGTATGTCCCAGGTAGAGGTTTTCCACAACGTTCAAATCCTGGAACGTGAGTGGCTCCTGGTGAATCAGCGCAATGCCCGCCTCGCGCGCCTGATGCGGATCCTTAAAACGGGCCGGTTCCCCGTCCAGGAGCAACTGACCTTCTGTCGGCTGATACACCCCACTGATGATTTTCATCAGCGTGGACTTGCCCGCGCCATTTTCACCGACCAGCGCATGTACCTCTCCCGGGAGAATATCAAAATCCACGTGTTTGAGAACAAAAACGCCGCTGAATGATTTGCTAATGCCCTTCGCCAGAACAACCGGCGTGCTATTCCCCATCGGCAGCTCCTGTCCATAATTTTGGATTGCGACTTAACAAATGAAAGAAGTCCCTACACTCGTCGATGGTAGCGGCGTACTCCATTCGTCCTACTGCCGCGGATTCCTGTTGCGCCAAACCATGCTACTCTAGTTCCTGTCTCTGGGCTAGATTATATGAAAAGTGAAAAAATGATTCAAGGGATTCCCGGTATTTTTAAGAAACCAATCAGACCAGCATGCACTTTACAACCGAATTTCTCCGCAGAGCCGCAAGGGGCGAATCATAAAC
>JAPXQZ010000090.1:0-6977 GCA_033813835.1 Clostridia bacterium
GCTGTTCACCGAGCGCAAGGTGGTGGACAACGTATCGCTGCACGTGAACGCCGGCGAAGTTGTGGGCATCGCCGGGCTCATCGGCGCGGGGCGGACGGAGCTGTGCCAGTCCGTGTTTGGCCGGGTATACGGCGCCAAGATGTCCGGCACGCTGAAGAAGTACGGCAGGCCCATCGAGCTCAACAGCGCGGCGGACGCCATCCGGGAGGGTTTCGCCTATATCACCGAGGACCGCAAGGGCGACGGGCTGGTGCTGTCCAACTCCATCAAGCACAACGTCACCCTTTCGCGGCTGGAACTGGTCAGCCAGCGGGGCGTCATCGACGGGGACATGGAGCAGCGGGCGGCGGAGGACTATAAGGAAAAACTGGATATCCGCGCCACGGACGTGGAGCAGCAGGTGGGCAACCTCTCCGGTGGCAACCAGCAGAAGGTGCTGGTGGGCAAGTGGATGTTCTCCCAGCCCGACATCATGATGCTGGACGAACCCACCCGCGGCATCGACGTGAACGCCAAATATGAGATTTACAGCATCATCAACCGCCTGGTGGGCGAGGGCAAATCCATCCTGATGGTTTCCAGCGAGCTGCCGGAGCTGCTGGGCATGTGCGACCGGATTTACGTGATGGTCGAAGGGCGGATGGTGGGCGAGCTGACCCGGGAGGAAGCCTCCCAGGAGGTCATCATGGGCATGATTATCAAGGCGAGCAAGGGGGCGCAGACCACATGGGCAAGCTGAAGGGGGCATTTTCCAGGAATATCAAGCAGTTCGTGATGCTCATCGCGCTGGTGGTCATCATCGTGTTCTTCCAGGCGCTGACCAACGGCACGCTGCTCAAGCCCATGAACGTGTTCAACCTCATCAACCAGAACGCCTACGTGGTGGTGCTGGCGGTGGGCATGCTGGTGTGTATCCTCACCGGGGGCAATATCGACCTGTCCGTCGGCTCGGTGGTGGCCTTCGTGGGCGCCTGCGCGGGCACCTTCATGATTACCTGGAAGTGGGACTCCTACCTGTCCGTGTTCCTCTGCCTGCTCATCGGCGTCCTGATCGGCGCCTGGCACGGCTTCTGGATTGCCTACGTGCGCATCCCGGCCTTCATCGTCACGCTGTCAGGCCAGCTCATTTTCCGCGGCCTGACGCTCATCGTCCTAAAGGGCCTGACCCTCTCTCCCTTCCCCCGCGCTTTCATGAGCCTGTCCACCGGCGCCATCGAGAACTTCCTGGGCGGGCTGGATCCGGGCAGCGGGCTGCGCAATTTTACCAGCATGGTCATCGGCCTGGTGCTGGCGGCGGGTTTCATCGCCCAGCAGCTCAAGCGCCGCGCGGACCGCAAGCGCAAGGGCTACTCCTATGATTCCCTGTCCATGACCCTGCTGCGCGCGCTGGTCATCGCTGCCGCCATCCTCTATTTCTTCTGGATTCTGGCCAACTACATCGGCACCCCCATCGTGCTCATCACGGTGGGCATCGTGCTGGTCGTGTACTCCTACCTGACCAGCAAGACGGTCATGGGCCGCCACCTGTACGCCGTGGGCGGCAACGAGAAGGCCGCCCGCCTTTCGGGCGTGAAGACGGACAAGATCAAGTTTCTGGCCTACGTGAACATGAGCTTCCTGGCCGCCGTCGCCGGGCTGATTTTCTCCGCCCGCCTGCAGTCCTCCTCCCCCCAGGCCGGCATGGGCTTCGAGCTGGACGCCATCGGCGCCTGCTTCATCGGCGGCGCCTCCGCCTACGGCGGCATCGGCACCGTCGGGGGCACGCTCATCGGCGCGCTGATCATGGGTGTCCTCAACAACGGCATGAGCATCATGGGCATCTCCATCGACCTGCAGCAGGTGGTCAAGGGCCTGGTGCTGCTGGCGGCGGTGGCCTTCGACGTCATCAGCAAGCAGAAAATCTCCCTGCCCTTCCTCACCCGCCTGTTCCACCGCAGGCGGCACGCGGAAGCGTAAAGCCGACTGCTCCGCAGGCTGGCATTCCCCGTGCCGTGCGGCGCGGGGAATTGTTTTTGCAAGGGGGCCGGCCGCAAACGGGTATACTCTGTGCGGAAAATGCGGCTGGAACGCCGAAGAAAAAGAGAGAAGAGGCAGCATGACGAAGTTCAGCGAGATGAAGTACGAACGCCCCGACTTTGACCGGGAAATCGGGGAGATGAAGGGGCTGCTCCAGGCGATGCGGGAGGCGAAGGACGAGCGCGCCTTTTTCAACGCGCTGGCGGAGCTGGAAAAAAAGACCCGTTCTGGCGCGACCCTAGGCACCCTGTGCCAGATCCGCCACACCATCGATACCCGGGACGCCTTCTACACCGCCGAGCAGGACGCCTGGGACGTGGCCATGCCCCGGTATGAGGAGGTGGGGGCGGAACTGGCGAAGATCGCGCTCAACTCCCCCTTCCGGGATCAAATCACGCAGAAGTACGGCCCGCACCTGCTGGAAAAGTTCGAGGTGCAGCTGAAGGCCTTCAAGCCGGACATCATGCCCGACCTGGTGGAGGAGAACCAGCTGGTCAGCGAGTACGAGAAGCTGATGGCCTCCGCCCAGGTGCTGTTCGACGGCAAGACCTATAACCTCTCCGGCCTGGAGCCCTTCATGGAGTCCACCGACCGGGACGTGCGCCACAGGGCCAACGACGCCTACTGGGGCTGGCTGGCCGAGCGGGTGGACCAGCTGGACACGCTGTACGACAAGCTGGTGAAAATCCGCCACCGCATTGGGCAAAAGCTGGGCTATGACAATTTCATCCCCGTCGCCTACGCGCGCATGGGCCGTACCGACTGGGACCCGCAGGACGCCCGGGCCTACCGCCGGCAGATCCGGGACAGCATCGTGCCGCTGGCGCAGAAGCTGTACCGCGAGCAGTCCGCGCGCATCGGCATCAAGGATATGAAGAACTTCGACTACAAGCTGGAGTTCTTAAGCGGCAACCCCCTGCCCCAGGGCGAAGAAGACTACCTCGTCGGCCGCGCGAAGAAGATGTACGCGGAATTGTCCCCGGAGACGGACGCGTTCTTCCAGGTGATGGTCAGGGACGGGCTGATGGACCTGACCACCAAGCCCGGCAAGGCGCCCGGCGGCTATATGACCTTCCTGCCTGACTACAAGGTGCCCTTCATCTTCAGCAACTTCAACGGCACCTCCGGGGACGTGGACGTATTGACCCACGAGGCAGGACACGCCTTCCAGGGCTTCCTGCAGCGGGACGTGGAACTGATGGCCATCGCGCAGTACACCTCCGAGGTTGCTGAAATCCACTCCATGTCCATGGAGTTCTTCACCCACCCCTGGATGGAGGGCTTCTTCGGCCCGGACACCGAAAAATACTACTACAGCCACGTTTCCGCCGCCGTCAAGTTCCTGCCCTACGGCGCCAGCGTGGACGAGTTCCAGGAGTGGGTGTACAAGAACCCGGAGGCCACCCCCGCGCAGCGCCGGGCGAAGTACCGCGACATCGAGAAAATCTACCTGCCCCACCTGGACTACAACGGCTTTGAATACCTGGAGGGCGGCGGCCGCTGGCAAAAGCAGGGGCATATCTACTTCGCGCCCTTCTATTACCTGGACTACACCCTCTCCCAGGTCTGCGCCTTCCAGTACTTCGTCTGGGACATGAAAGACCACCGGAAGGCCTGGGACTCCTACCTGACCCTGTGCCGCGCGTCCGGACGCGTGCCGTTCAAGAAGCTGGTGCCAGAGTCCGGCATGCAAAGCCCGTTCGAGCCGGGCGCCATCGCCAAAATCACGCCGGAGTTGGAACGCTACCTGGACAGCCTGGACAAGACGAAAATCAAGTGACGGCTTAGGGGAAGCCCTTCCTTCCACCCCCCCTCCGGGGCGCCGCCGCCCCGGCGTTTGCCTTGCCCCATGGGAAAAGCGTCGTTGACCGGCGCGCGACGCCTTGGTACAATGCGGCTGGCATCCTTCCGGCTTCCCCGGAAGGGTTTTATGAAAAGAAAACGAGTTTCGCCGCCGGATTGCGGCGGAATCCCGGCAGGGCGGTGCGTATGGGGAAGCGGTTGTCCGCGGCGCTGGCGTTGGCCAGTTTGCTGTTGCCGCTCCTACTGCCTGCCCCGCCCGCGCGGGCGGGGATGCAAAGCGTCCGGGAACTGGAATACGCCTACCTGGAGACCAGCGCCGCCTTCTTTACCGCCGGGGAGCGGGTGGAGGCCGCGGCCGCGGTTCCGGACGCCAGCGGCCTGCGCTTCGCGTTCACCCTCTTTTACACCCCGGACCACGCGCGGACGGGGCAGTTCGAACGCGTCGGGCGGCAAGAGGAGTCCCCGTCCAACGCCTATTCCTTTACCCCGGAAAACAAGGGGCAGTATCTCCTGCAGGCCTACGTGTACGACGGGGAGCACCGCTCGCTGAAGCTGGAAAGCGAGCCCTTTTACTGCTACGGCCCGGAGGACCTGGAAAACCCGGATACCCTGCCCGGCCGGGTGAAGGAAATCGCCGCCGGGATGCCGGCGGGCGGCATGGAGACGGACTACGCGAAGGCGCTGTGGATGCACGACGTCCTGACCCATGGCGCCGAATATGACAAAACGCTCAGCGTGCACAGCCCGGAGGGCGTGCTGCTCCGGGGCGCCGGGGTCTGTGAGAGCTATGCCCTGGCCTACCAAATGCTGCTGCACGAAATCGGCGTGGAAAGCCTGTACGTGACCGGCACCAGCCGCGGGGTATCCCACGCCTGGAACCTGGTCAAACTGGGCGGCGAATGGACCTGGGTGGACGTCACCTGGGACGACCCGGTGGGAGGGGAAGAGGGCTATGATTATTTCGGCCTCACCTCCGCCCTGCTCTCCCGCGACCATGACTGGAGCGGCGGCAACCTCGTCCCGCCCCCCGCCGACAGCCTGAAATACAACTACCTGCTCAACAACGGCGCCCGCCCGTTCGCGGACGAAAAAGGTCTGGAACTTCTGCTGAAGGACGCCCTGGAAAAAATGGAAGGCACCCTCCGCTATACCTACCACGGACCGGATCCGTCCTTCGACGCGATGGACGCCGTAGCCCGGTGGATGGAAAAGAACGGCGGCCGGCACTTCGTCAGCGGCTACCAACTGTCCGGCTCCGCCTATTCCGGCGTGCTGGAGGTCACCTATTCCCCGAGCGAGGGCTACCTCCCCTTTGCGGACGGGGAGGGCTTCGCGCGCGCGGTGGGCAGCCTGCTGGCGTCGAAGGCAACGCTGGTGAAGGTTCACTATACGGGGACGGACGCGGGCTTTGATATCGGGACCTTCCTGGGGTACTGGCTGTCGGCGCGCGCCGGGGAATACGAAATCATCTCCTACCGGTACACCTACACGTCGGCCGCGGCGGAAATTACGCTGGATTATGGCCGTTGAGGCCTGGAACGGATTCAAAGGAAGGAGGGAGAAGGGGATGAGGACCGCGTTAATGGGGGTCGGCTCTCTGGGCACCATCATCGGCGCCCTGGTGGCCAAAAACGGGGGAGAGATGACCCTGATCGATTCCTACCGGGAACACGTGGACGCGCTGAACCGGGACGGGGCGAACGTCATCGGCAAGATGCAGCTGAAAAACGTACCCGTCCACGCGATCACGCCGTATGAAATGGAGGGAATCTACGACCTGGTCATCCTGCTGGTCAAGCAGAACTACAACGAAACCGCGCTGAAGCAGCTGGTGCCGCACCTGGGCCCGGACAGCGTGGTCTGCACGCTGCAAAACGGCATCCCGGAGGAGACGGTCAGCCGGCTCATCGGCAAGGAGCGCGTGGTGGGCGGCGTCGTCGGCTGGGGCGCCACCTTCCGCGGGCCTGGCGTGTCGGAGCTGACCAGCGACGTGGCCGTGATGCGGTATGAAATCGGCGAGGTGGACGGCAGCCGCACGGAGCGCATCGAAAAAGTGCGGGAACTGCTGAGCCTGACGGGCACCTGCGTCGTCATGGACAACCTGATGGGCACCCGGTGGTCCAAGGTCATCCAGAACGCCACCCTCAGCGGCATGTCCGCCGCCCTGGGCAGCACCTACGCCGACATCCTGGACAACGAAAAGGCGACGGCCTGCGCCGCCTACGTGGGCGACGAAATCGTTCGGATTGTCCGCAAACGCGGCATCGTCCTGGAGGACCTGGTGCCCGGATGGAGCTACTACGACCTGGCCTTCCAGGACGAGGAGGGGCTGGAAAAAGCCAAGGCGTGGCTGCGGGAGTACTTCAGGCCCCATCGCCCGCTGAAGGCCAGCATGCTGCAGGACATGGAGAAAAACCGCCCCTGCGAGATCGACTACATCGTGGGCATCTGCAGCCAGTGGGGGCGGCAGCTGGGCATCCCCACCCCCACCTGCGACACCATCATCGATATCGTCAAGGATTTCGAAGCCGGGCGGATTCCGCTGCCGACGATGGCCTGCCTGGACCGGTTCACCCTCAATAAGCCGGGCGCGTAAACGGCCGCCTCCCGCGCGCCGCCGCGGTTCGTGGGGCAAGGAAAAGGAGGAAGGGTCGGAGCTAGTCCGGTTTCGCCAATCAAAAGCCCGGGGGTTGAGGCCCCCGGGCCGATTGTTGCGTTTCCCTACCGGACCGCGTACGCCTCGACCATGCGGGTGTCGCGGTTGCCCACCAGCAGCAGGCTGCCGTCGGAGGAAGTGTAGGTGTCATAGCCGCTGTAGTTGCCAAAGGGCAGCACCAGGTTTCCGTGCCAGTCGACGATGCCATAGAGGCCTTCCTCGTTCTTGACCTGCACGAGCCGGCCGTCGGCCGCGTTTTGCACGTGCTGCGCCTCGGCGTAGGGAAGGCCGGTGACTGTCCCGTCCGCGGCGACCAGTGTGATTTTGCCGGCCGCGTCGATAATCAGCAGGGTGTTGGCCTTGACCTTTACGGCGTCCTTCACGTAGGTGGGTTTGAGGGTCTCCGTGCCGTCCCGGCTGACGAAGCCGATCTTCCTGTCCAGTTCCACCGGCGCATAGCCGCGCACGAAGGTCAGGGTGTCGGGCCCCACGGACAAGCCGC
>JAPXQZ010000091.1:0-6761 GCA_033813835.1 Clostridia bacterium
CGCGGATTTGATTATGGCCAGTATCGCGACAGCGTGGGCGATTGGCGCGACAACCGCAACTTCTCCTACGACCTGTACACCAACGAGCGCAGCTGGGACGCACAGCAGCAGGCGGCGGCGGCGGCGTCCAGGGGCGGCGGGGGCGGCGGGGGCGGCAGGGGCGGCAGGGGCGGCAGGGGCGGCAGCGGCGGCGGGGGAACGGTTCGCACAGGCGATAATCTACGGGCCGCTGATGCGTATATGAGCGGCGGCGTTACCGCGTTGGACAACTTCCTTCGCGGGCTGGAGCAAGAGGGCGTCCCGGCTGCCGAACTGATGGCACTGCGTATGCAAATCATGAGCAGCTACGCGCCAATCCCATTACAGTACGCGCAAACCTCCAATCCGTCTATACCAGGAGGGCGATAATGGCAACCAGAAAGCCCACGTTTGATGAACTGCTCCAGCAATCCAGGGAGCAATCCTTCTATAATTCGCTCCCGAAAGACAAGTCTTTTGACGAACTTCTGGCGGAGTACGGCAATCAAACGCTGGATAATGATTATTACAACAAAGCCATTTCCGGCCTTTCCAACGCTCACACAACCGACGCCTGGAACGTCAGCGCCATGGGGCGGCGGTTCAGCCTGGGGGCCTACGTCAACCCGCTGGATTACTGGAAACAGCGCGGACAGGCAGGGGTTAACGCGAAAACGCTGCAAAGCCGTGAGCGTGAGCTTTCCCTGCGCGGCTTTGACACGGCGGGCCTGGCCGAAGCCGGGGCGTCCTATGACGAGATGCTCAAGGCGTATGTGGGCATGGACGTTGGGCGCTACAGGCAATTCAAGGATGCGGGGGACTACTACCGCAGCCTGATGGGCGCGGGTCGGCAGGCGGAAACGCCGGAACAGCCGGAGACGCCCGCCGGTCCGTACAACCGTGACTACTTTGACAGTCAGAACCAGCAGGAGCAGATGGAGGCGCTGGACGAGTACATGATGCGCAACCAGACGGAAACGCCGCCTGCGGCTCCTGTGCCCGGAAGCCGCGTGCCTGCGGAGCCGGACCGGCGCCTGCGGCTGGCCTGGGGAGGTGCGACGGACTTCTACTTTGGCCCGCTTGATTTCAGCACGGAAGAACAGAAGGCTGACGAGAGGGCGGACGACGTGCGTGCCCGCCGCCTCCAGGCGCAGGATGACATGATCGAACCGCTGGCGGCCTACTACCAAGCCTTGCAGCAGGACAGGACGATTGGTGACCGCGCATGGCAGCAAGCCGTCCTCCATCCTGAACTGCGGGGCTTCCAAAGGCCGACGCCTGCCGGATCGGCGCTGCCAAAACCGAAAACCTCTGCAGGGATGGACTGGGTGCTTGGCAAGCGCGATTTGCAGAAGAAACTGGACGATACCGCACGCAAGGGCGGGCAGTGGGGCCAGGGCTGGTACGACCTGGTTGGGATGGACGACGCGACCATCGAGCAGACCTTGCAGGCCGAAATCGCAAAGGTGGATGGAGGCGCGGGGAACAAACCGCTGGTATCCAACATCAAGGAATACTACACCTGGAACCGCGCAGCTGGCGGAAAGGCGCGGCTGCTGGAGATCGAGCAGGAACTGGCGCAGATCGACGAGGAGAAACGGCGGTTTACGGAGCTGTCCCCCGGCAAGTTTGGAAACACGGCGGAGGATGATGCCTACGACGCGGCCATCCAGATGGAAGTGCTGACCACAAGGTTGAAAGACCCCTACCTGACCGACGAACAGCGCCAGGCGGTCCAGGCGGGACTGGATTCCGCGAGAACGGATTACCTGAACAAGATCAACCAGTACGCGGAGTTTGACAACCGGCGGCAGGCGCTGTTACAGGAGCAGAACGTGCTCCAGGCCGTAACAGGCGGGAACGCCATGAACGAGGTGGGCGCGGAACTTCGTGCGAATGACCCGGATTTTAACGCGCGGGCGATGTACAAGACCGACAACAACTTCGACAGTCTGGTTGCGAACGGGAACATCAAGGATACCGAGGCGCTGGACGCGGCGTATATCTACCAGTACCTGTCCGGGCGCGGGTTCAATCCGGTCAACGTGCCGGATGCCGTGATGGAAACGTCCTCTTATATTGACCTGCTGGACGCGTCCCAGGCCCGCGTGAACCCGGAGAGCTACGGGCTGGATTACCTGACGCCGTATGAGCGGCAGACCTTCGAGTACAAGTACAACGTGGAAGGCCAGCAGTCCGCGATGGACTGGTTGGGCGGCATGAGCGATATCCTGATGTACCGCCGCGCCGTGCAGAACCAGAAGAACTGGGCCGAGTTTACCAAGAGCAGCGGCTGGGCGGCGGCTGGCGCGACCGCGCTGACCGTTCCCGCGAACATCTATAAGGCCGTGATGACGCCGTTCCGTGCCATTCACCAACTGCGCGGCGGCTCTGTCTGGGACCCGATCAACGACGACGTGCGGTTTGTGAGCACGGTGCGAGATACCGCCGGGAAGATGGCGGGGGAGTTGATTGACTTCAACATCCCGCTGATTGACAAGAACGCGGGGGAACTGATCTACGGCGTTGCGACTTCGATGGCTGACTTCTATACCGCCGGATACGGAATTCCTGCTATCACCGGTGCGCAGGGGCTTTCCATGTTCATCCTTGGCTCCAGCGCGGCGTCGGACGGGATGTACAATGCCGCGATGAGCGGGAAAAGCCCGACCGAATCTGTGTTCCAGGGCGTGCTGAACGGCGTGGTAGAGGGGCTGACCGAGCAGATTTCCTGGAAGCACCTGCAAGGGCTGAACACCGTCGGGCGCAAATCGCTTGCGCGGGAGATCGCCCGCCGGATGACCTTCCAGGGGCTTACCGAAGGCGGCGAGGAAGCAGTCGCTGATATCGCCAACATGGGGATCAGCGTGCTGATGTACGGCCTTGAGGGCAGCGACTTTGGCGACCTGAAGAAGCAGGTGGCATTCGACGCATCCAAGAACGGGGAGACGCTGACGGACGAGGAGCTGACCACCCGCGCCCTGCTGCGCTTTGTACAGAACACGGGCGCGTCCGCGCTGGCCGGGGCGATCTCCGGTGTTGCTAGCGGCGGCTTTAGCCTGGCAACCAAGCAGGGGCGGGCGGATATCGTAACGGAAAACATCCTTGCGAAATTGGAGTACGAATCCCAGAACGGGGCAGAGATGCCAGTCGTCGCGCCCGCTCCGGGCGTTTCAACCGAGCAGCAGGAAATCGGCAACGAGCTGGTCTCGATTGCGATGGGCGTGGACCCCGACCTGGCGGAGGAACTCAAAACCGCATTCCAGAAGCCGATGAACAGCACGCAGTTGGCCGAGGCGTCCGGCAAAGTAAGCCAGGCGATTCTCCGCGCGGAGCAGGGGATGGCAGAACCGGCGGAGCAGGGGATGCAGGAACCCGCGCAGGCACAGGAAGCTGCGCCCTACCAGCCGCCAGTTCCCGCCACACAGAACCAGGTGTCTACCGCGCAGGCGTACCAGGCGCGTCTGGACGAGGCGATTGCCCGCAAAGAGGAAGCCATCCGCAGGCGGGATGCCGCCGTGCGCAGGCTGGGCAAGGTCAAGCAGGCCGTCGTTCAGGATCAGATTGCCAAGTGGGCACAGATGGACACCGAGTACACGGAGCTGCAAGACCTGCGGCAGCGCGTGAGCGACCTTCAGGCCATCCAGCCCGCCGACTTCAACGTGCCGGAAGTCACCCAGGAGGTGCAGGCCGTTGAAGCGGAGATGGACAGGCTGGGCATCCCGCGTGAAGCCGTGCGCCCCGCCGACCCTGCGCTGACGGAGCAGGGGATGGCAGAACCGGCGGAGCAGTCCGCACGGCAACCTGCTCAGCAACCTGTTAGACCCACAGACCCCGCGCTGACGGAGCAGGGGATGCGGGCCCCTGAACAGGCAACGCCATTAGAGGCCCCTGCGAGGCCGATAGACCCCGCTTTGACGGAGCAGGGCATTCACCCGCCCCAGCAGCCAGAGGCCGTTAAACCGCTTAAAACAGCCCCTGCGCGGGCTGTTGACCCGGCGCTGACGGAACGCTTCAATCAACTGGTCGAGCAGCGAATCACTCCGCAGATCGAGGCGTTGGGCAAGACGGAAACGGGCGAGCAACGCGCCGAGGCTGCACAAGGGCCGGTCGTTCCGGCGCGGGTAGAGAAAGTCGAGATTGGCGAGCAAACGCTGGAGTACAGGACGCTCCCGGTCGATGAAACCGTTTACAACGAGCAGCGCGAAAAGAACAGCGACATGGACGATGGGGCATACTCCCTCGCCTTCCAGACCGCGTATGTTGCCGGACTGAGCGGGAGCCGGGCGCTGTTTGAAAAATCCGGCGTGATCCAGGGGCTGGACGCGGAAACGGCGGAAGCGGCGTACAAGGCGGGGCAGGAAGCCATCAAAAAGGGCATGGCGCTTGGGCCGAAGGCGAAACCCGCGCCGTATGCGCTGGCGGCGAAGGGCGCAGGGCGCGTGAGGATGCTGGCGAAAGTGGCGGAGATGGACGCGGCGCAGAAGAAGATGGCGGCTGCGCTATCGCAGTTCTCCAGGGCGATGGGTCTAAACGTCGAAATCTACATGAGCAAGCCCAACGCGGACGGCGTGTTCACCGAGGAGCAGGGGTCGTACAACCCGCAGACCGGCGTGTTCCGCTTTGATATCAACGCGGGGATCAACACCCAGGCGCAGTCGGAGAACGCTGCCATCGCGGCCATGACGTATGCCCTTCCCCGCGTGATGGGGCATGAGTTCACGCACTTCCTCAAGACGCAGTCGCCGGAACTGTTTCAGAAGTACCAGGAATCTTTGCTCCAGAAACTGGCCGAAAAGGGCGTGGACCTGGACGAGCGTATCCGCTCGAAACTGGCGCGGTCTACCCACGGCGCACTGAGCATGGACGTCGCGCTGGAGGAAGTGATTGCGGATGGGTCCGAGATGATGCTTCAGGACAGCACGGCGTTCGCGGACGTGCTGAAGGCTGACCAGAACCTGTGGCAGAAGTTCAAGAAGTGGCTGGCCGATTTCACAAAGACGATGCAGGAGCAGCTGCGCCGGATCGGCCCCGGCTTCACGGAATCCGCCGCCACGATGGAAGTGGTCAACGGCGTGCTCAAGGTGGCGGACGACCTCCAGCAGCAGTACGACGCGATGCTCCGCGAGGCGTTCAAGGGCAGGACCGCACAGGCCGTTGCCGCTGCCACGACCCAGAAGGCCGCGCCTGCGGTCAAGGCGGAAGCGGCAGTACAGGCGGAAAGCGGACAAGCGGAAGGCGTCGCGTATACTGCCGACAATACCCCGATCAATTTCAGGTATCGGCTTGTCAATCCGTCTGATATCATAACGAGCCATGACGCGGAGTTCAACGAGAATCCGGCGTTTCCAAAGGAGTTGCAGCCGAGAAACCGTGGTGGCAGGCAGGCGCTCAAGGATCAGGTGCTGACGATTGCGCGCTCACTCAACCCAGCGCGGCTTGGCCAGAGCGCGACTGTATCCGATGGCGCACCCATCGTGGGGCCGGATGGCTATGTGGAAGTTGGGAACGGGCGGGTGATGGCGCTGGAAACAGCCCGGAAGATCTACCCGGACAGCGCGAAGAAGTACACGGCATGGCTGAAACACAACGCGGCGAAGTTTGGGATTGACCCGGCAAGCGTGACAAAGGACAGCATCCTGGTTCGGGAGCGCATAGACGAGCCTGGATTTGATCGAGCTTCTTTTACAAAGAAAGGCAATGATGCCACGACGATGGCGTCCTCCGAAACGGAGACCGCCGTTGCAGACGCCGGGAAACTGACAGACGCCATGCTGGCACGTGCCGAACTGAGCGGCGGCGAGCTGAACATGAGCAAATCCTCATGGTTTATCTCGACCATCTTGAAGAACGTGATCCCGCAGAGCGAACAGAACGACTTCACGGACGCGAAAGGATATGTAAGCCAGGCGGGCGAGCGCCGTATCCGCAACGCGCTTTTCCAGCGGGCATATGGGGACGAAAAACTGACGGCACAGTTGACGGAGGACACTACGCCGGAAATCCGCAACGTGATAAAGGCCATGACGAACATCGCCCCGCGTATTGCCATGATGCAGAAGGACGTGGCGGAGGGCCGTCTTTCCAACCTGGTGCCTGTGAAGGAAATTGTTCAAGCTTATCGTGCGTACCGCAACCTAAAGATGACGGGCGGCGACGTGGTGGCGTATCTGAAGCAGTATTCCATGATCGAGATGGATAAGGACGCGGCCAAGGTGCTGGTGGGGATGTTCGAGGACAACCGCAACGCGCCCAACCGGATGACCGATATCCTGATGAGCGTGCTGGACGCGGTGCAGCAGATGGGCGACCCCAATCAGGTGATGTTGCCCGGATTTACCACGGAGGACGCGACCAAGGCGGAAGTGGTGCGGCGCGGGATCGCACAGGCGGGCGGGGAGGCGCGGTTCTCCGAGCGCGACAGCGGAATCCAGGTAAATGAGAACGGAACGGTTGTAGTTACCAACGCAGACGCAATCAGCGCGGAGACGTGGGGCGTTATCGCCAAGGGTGCAAAGCGCCTGGGCTATGACATTCGCAGCGCGGAGGATGCCAAACGGCTGTATTCCAGGCCGGGAATCAAAGCGCTCAATCCCGATGTTTCCGAAGTAATCAAAGCCGCCGTTGGCATTGAATCCAATGCGGACGAGCAAACGCCGGACCAGACAGCGGCAGACGCGCACAGGAAAGCGGCGGTCAAGGAGTTCGGCTATACCCCGTACTTCTATGACGCTGGATATATC
>JAPXQZ010000092.1:0-6709 GCA_033813835.1 Clostridia bacterium
AAACATCGACGTGTCCGTCGGCGCGCAGTACGCCGTGTGCGGCATGCTCGTCGCGATGTTCGTCAAGGAAACCGGCGGGCAGTACGTCGTCCCCTCGCTGCTCCTCGGCATGGCCTGCGGCGCGGCCCTGGGCCTGATCAACGGGCTGCTGGTCGCCAAGCTCCGGATTCCCGCAATCGTCGTCACGCTCAGCACGCTCAACATCATGCGGGGCATCCTCTACCTCATCACAAGCGGAAACTGGATTGACAGCCTGGCGGGCCCCTTCGCCCGCTTCGCGAGCCAGCGGGTCTGGGGGCTGCAGACGGCTATCTACATCTGGCTCGCCGTGCTGCTCTTCACGTACTTCCTCCTGTACCGGACGGGCATCGGCCGGGACGTCCTGGCGGTCGGCGGGAACAAGACAGCCGCGCGGCGGCTAGGCATCAACGAAACGAAGGTTTACCTGCTCGCCTTCGGATATATGGGCATGCTGGCCGGGCTGGCCGCCGGAATCGCCGCCTCCAAGCTGAAAATCGCGCAGCCCTCCAATGGCCTGGGCTACGAGATGCAGCTCATCGCCGCCTGCGTCATCGGCGGCACCCTGTTCTCCGGCGGCGTCGCCTCCATCCTGGGCACGCTGCTGGGCGTGCTGCTCATCGGGATGATCGACAACGGGCTGGTATTGGCCAAGGTGCCAGTCTACTGGCAGGAACTGACGACCGGCATCATCATCATCCTCGCCGTCGCGTCCGGCGCCTTCAAGGGCAGCGGCGTGAAGCGGGCGAAGGGAAAGACAGGCGGGAGAGCGGTCCATGAGAACAGCTAAGCTGCGGCATAAAAACGAGCTGGTCATGGGCGCCGTCTTTGCCGCCATGTTCATCGCCTTTTCCCTGACCGGCAGCAATTTCTTCTCCCTGACGAACATCATGAACCTGTTCTCCCAGATGACCATCCTGGGGCTTCTGACCCTGGGTATGTCCGGCTCCATGATTTCCGGCGGCATGGATCTGTCCATCGGCGCCCTGTGCTCCCTGTGCACCGTCCTGCTGGCCACCTTCATCGGCGTGTACGGGATGAACGAAACCCAGGCCGTCCTGATCGTGCTGGTGGCCGCGGTCCTCTGCGGCGCGTTCAACGGCATCCTCATCGGCTACTTCAAAATCAACTCCATGCTCGTCACGCTGGGCACGCAGTCCCTGTTCACCGGCATCGGCCTGGTGGTGTCCAAGGGCATCACCGTCTCCATTCCCAACGACCGCTTCGAATTGTTCGGCCGCTACCGGATCGCGGGGATCGTCCCCTTCCAGATTATCATCCTGCTGGCAGCCCTCGCGCTGTCGGTCCTGATTTTCAACTACACCGTCGCGGGCCGGCGCATCTACCTGATCGGTACCAACCCGGAGGTCGCCCGCTTCACCGGCGTGAACATCCCGCGCAACATCATCTACACCTACGTGTTCTCCGCTTCCATGGCCTTCCTGGCCGCCCTGGTCATCACCTCGCGCGTTTCTAGCGGGCGCGCCGACGTCGCGGCTGCCCAGGTCCTCAAAGCCGTATCCGCCAGCGTGTTCGGCGGGGTAAGCACCCTGGGTGGCATCGGGACCATCGGCGGGGCTGTGCTGGGCGCCGCCGTGATTACCCTGGTCGTCAACGGGATGGACATGATGAACATCTCGGCCTTCTGGCAGCAGATTGCCACGGGGGTTCTCCTGCTGATCATCCTCACGTTCCGCCACGCGCGGCGCAGGTAAACCCCCGGGAACAGGTTCTGACCGGGCAGGAAAAGCCCGGCTAATATAGAACGGGAGGAAAGGTATGAAAAAGACGCTCGCTCTGTTTCTGGTGCTGATCATGGTCGTCGGACTCGCCCTGGCCGTCGGGGCCGAAGCGCCGAAGAAAGGCAAGATCGCCATGGTCTGCTACGTGACCAGTGCCCCCTACTTCGCCTATGGGCAGAAGACCGCCGAAGAGACCGGAAAGGCGCTGGGCTACGACGTCATCTGGACGGGAACCAACGAAGTGGACACCCCCGGCCTCATCGCCATCATCGAGAACCTGATTGCCCAGGACGTGGACGCGATCTGCCTCGCGTCCGGCGACACGACCTCCGTCGTCCCCATCTGCAAGGTCGCGATGGAAAAGGGCATCAAGGTGGTCTCCTTTGACCTGGACATCGACCCTGAGGGCCGCAACGCCTACGCCGGGCTGATGGACCTGTCCGAGCTGGGCATCCCGCAGGTGGAGTCCATCGTGGCCTCCATAGGCGACACCGGCAAGTACGCCATCATCACGGGCGTTCTCACCAACGAGCTGCTGCAGAAGCGGATTGATTTCTGCCTGCAGTACGCGAAGGAAAAGTATCCCGGCCTGGAGTGCGTGGCCATCGAGGGCATGGACGAGGACCCGGAGAAGGCCTACAGCGTGGCGATGAACATCATGACGGCCTATCCGGACGTCAAGGCCATCATGTCCAACGTCTCCACGGGCGTCGGCCCGATTTCCTCCGCCATCGAGGACGCGGGCAAAATCGGCGAGGTCTATGCCTGCGGCCAGTCCACCCCCAACCTGGCGAAGCCCGGCATGGCTTCCGGCGCCTGCAAGAGCGCCGTGCTGTGGGATACCGGCAAGTGGCAGGCCTGGGCTGTCACCATCGCGGCCAACCTGATCGAGGGCAAGGACATGCCCGTCGGCAAGCTGGACATCGCCGGCTTCCCGCGCGCGGAGCGCCTGGACGGCAACGTGTTCTATTTCTACGAGACCTTTGAGTTCACCCCGGAAAACATCAACAACTTCAACTTCTAATCCGGATACCGGCTTGGCAAGACCGCCCGGCGCGAACGCGCAGGCGGCAGGGAGGGGAAGGCGCTCGCCTTCCCCTCTGCGCGTCAAAGAAGTGTCCGCGGGCACTTCTTTGGTTTAGATCAAACGGGGAAGCCCTGCCTGTTCGCTTCCGCGGATTATTATCAGAGGGCTTCGCCCCACGAACTCTTCCAATCGATGGTTTTTTCACAGCCTGAGGGGAAGGCGGACGCCTTCCCCTTTTCGTTCCAGACAAGCGCCTAAGGACACTTCGCCGCTTAGGGGAAACGGGCGTTTTCGATGGCTCGCCGCGCCTGCGAGGCCGGAACCCTCAGCCCAGCCGGATGACCGTCTTTTCCTGGCCCGCCCTGTAGGCAGCCTCGACCACGCGCTGCACCTGCACGGCGTCGGACGCCGGAACCTCCAGCGGCTTGCCGGTCAGCAGGGTTTCACAGAAGCTGTCAATCTCGCGCCGGTACATGTTGCCGAAGGTCACGTCGAAACGCTGGCTCTGCGCGCTCCGGGTGTCCTGCTGGGCCTCATAGCCCCCCACGTCGTCCAGGAAGACCGCGTCCAGGTCTCCGCCATCGACCTGGCCGATGACGTTGTGGCCCAGCAGGCGCCCCCGGGTCCCGAAGAACTCCAGGCGCCACTTCGCCGCTTCGTCGGGGATGTTGAAGTTGGACTGCACCAGGCACATCGCCCCGTTTTCAAGGCGCAGCATGACCATGGACGCGTCCTCGACCTCGTAGTTGAAGGTCTGGGTGTCGTTGAAGGCCGCCACCTCCCTGACCCTGCTGCCGGTGATGAACTGCAGCAGGTCGATGCAGTGCACGCCCATGTCCATCAGGGCGCCGCCGCCGCCCAGTTTGAGCGACTGGCGCCAGCTGCCCGGCAGGTCGGGATACCAGCAGGTAAACTGCGCGAAGCCGGAGACGACCTCGCCGATTTTCCCCTGGGCAACCAGGCGCTTCATTTCCATGACGTAGCTGCCGAAGCGCATCATGAAGCCGGCGGAAATCAAAACGCCCTTCTTCGCGCAGTAATCGACCACCGCCTGGCCCTCCTCCGCGGTCATGGCCAGCGGTTTCTCGACCAGGATGTGCTTCCCGTGGTCCGCGGCCAGGCGGCACTGCGGGGCGTGCATCACGACGGGGGAGGCGATGTAGACCGTGTCGACCTCCGGGTCCGAAACCAGTGCCGCGTCGTCCGTATAGGCCCGTTTCGCGCCGTATTTAGCCCGCACCCGCTCGGTCGCCTGGCTGTCGGCATCCATCACGGCGACCAGCTCGGCGAATTCGCTCTCCATCATGGCGGGAATCGTCCGCCGGTCCGCGATGCCCCCTGCGCCGATGACGCCGAACCTGACTTTTTTCATGGAAACGCTCCTCCTTTTTCACCCGCACCCGGGTTTATAAGACGCGCAAAGCGGCGTGCGCCCCGCCGCGGCGCTGAAATCCCCACAAAACCGACGCTTTGTCAGCCCTCGGTGACGATGGCGCGCACCGGCGCGGCCGCCACCTCTTCGATGGGCAGGGGCAGGATGGTGATGGCGCACCGCGGCGCCGTCACCTGGGACAGGTTGACCAGGGGCGCCAGCATCAGGATGTTGTTCGCATAAAACTCCGGGAAAAAGCCCTGGGGGTCGGACAGGTTTTCCCAGGCCGGGGTGTCCGAGGCGATGATGGAGGGCTTCTTCTCGATGAGCCATTTCATCGCGTCGTAGGTAAAATAGGGCGAGCGGGAAAAGAAGTGGGCGTCGTCCATCCAGTGCCGGTCCCACCCGGTCGCGACCACCACGCAGTCGCCCGGCTTGATTTCCCCTGCGTTGCCGCAGGAGAGCAGGTCGTCCTTGGTGATCGCGTGATGGACGGACGGGTCCGAAACGTCCTTGTTGACGTGCAGGACGACGCACCCCAGGTTGACCAACTTCTCCAGCGGGATGTCGTCCACAAAGAAGCTTTTCTCAAACCCGAAGAAATGAGCCGGCGTTTCCAAGTAGGTGCCCAACTGCGCGTGAAAGCCCCGGATCTCCGTGTAAAAGTACTCCCCAAACCCCTCGCAGTAGCCGGACTGGCGGATGACCTCCGGCTTGGGAAACAGTTCCCCCATGCTCCACATCCCGTTGCGGATCGGGCCCGTGACGTCGATGATGTTCATCTTTCCCTCCAGCATATCCTTGTCCCCGCCATCCTTGGCGAACCTGAAGCAAAGAACTCCTTATGCGCCGCGCCCGCGGCGGTTTCGCCGCGGAACCCCGGCGGCGCCGCGGCAAGCCTTTCCAGATCCCGCCCGGCACGCAGCCCGCGCGTCCGCGTCTCTAAAAGGATAATATCACAACGCTCCTCCGCGCAGTCTGTAAAAATCGATTCTTTGTCTGTAAAAACCGGCGGCGGGATACAGGAGCGCCGCTCCGTTTGCTTATGACCTCTCCGCTCTATATCTATATAACCGGTGACCAGGATACTCGTCCATCATCCCGTTTCTTCATGTATCTCCCCGCCGCTTCACCGGAGGAATCACATGGTACCCCCTCCTCCAGCCGCATCCGCGCGGCAGGGCAAAAACAGGTTCGGAGACCCGCCGGCGCTGTACCCTCCAGGGACTGGACATCCGCGGGAAGCAGGATTCTCTTGCCAACCAAACAGCCGCGGGAAATGAGAGATGCATAAGCGGCGGGCATGCCAGCCAAACAGCCGCGGGAAACGGGAAACGCGCAATCTGCGGTCATGCCAGCCAAACAGCCGCGGGGAAAGGGAAGCGCGCAAGGGCGGCATGCCCATCAAATAGCCGCGGAAAAGCGTTCCCCCTCAGCCCCGCCCGAACGGCTTCCTCCCGGATTTCCAGAGCCGGTCCAGCCCCTTCGCGGCGGACGCCGGAATCCGGATGCCGGAGGACTGCGCCGACCAGTGCACGCCGGGAAACTGGGTATTGAGCACCTGCAGCGGCAGGACGCCGCCCTCCTGCAGCCTGATGTCGTCGAATTTGACGTAAATGCTCCGCGCGAGCAGCCCCCTGGCCCGCCGCTCCTCATCCCAGTGGATGCCCGTGAACACGCCGGACAGGGCCGTGCCGCTGGCAACGATGCCCCGGGGTTCCGCCCCCTGCCGGAGGAGGTACACCCGGTCGCCCGCGCGGATGGACGTCGTGACGCCGCAGGACCACTTGGCAATCGCGAACCCAATTTGGGAGCGGTCGTTCTCCAGTTCGCCGACGCTGTACTGCGGCTCGTTCTCCGCAAACTTGAGGGGATTCCAGGTCAGCAGCCAGCAGCTTTTCCGCGGCGCGGGTTTTGGTTCCGTCTGCAAGCCATCCTCCTTAGCCATTTGATGCGTCAACCTGGACAGAAACCACCATGCTGTACGATAGAGCGTACTGAAGTTCGCAACGACAGTGTACTCTATTTTCCGTAAGGGAAGTAATATGGATAGTAAAACAGGAATTTATGCGACCACAAAAAGAAACCCTTGAATTCCTATATGAAATCAAGGGTTCTGCTGGTGGGATTAATTGGGCTCGAACCAACGACCTCCACGATGTCAATGTCGGAAGGAATGAAACCCGGATGCGCGACGGTGTCCTGTTTTTGTTGATATTACTTGCATTTTATCATCAGCCCATGCGCTGCTTGGTGCGTTTGAACGGTTGAGAAAGCGCTTCAAACCGCGTCTTTGTGCCCACTTTTGTGCCCACTTTTCCCCGTGCGCGTCCTCTGGTCCTGGTCGATCGCAGCCGCAACAGATTCCTGCAGGCCGGCCATCAAATACCCGTATGTGTCCATCGTGATCTTGATGCTGCTATGTCCGAGACGCTCGGAGATTACCTTGGGATGGACCCCGAGCCTGATCAGATACCCGGCATGCGTGTGCCGCAGGTCATGGAAGTTTGCCAGAGGCATCGGCGGCGTTGAGGACCCGGCCCTGGCTTT
>JAPXQZ010000093.1:0-6702 GCA_033813835.1 Clostridia bacterium
GCGGCTCATCGTCGTGCTCAACGATAACCAGATGAGCATCGCGCCCAACGTCGGCGCGCTTTCCGACTACCTGACCTTCCTGCGCTCCAGCAAGGCCTGGCTGGGCATCAAGAAGAAGGTGACCGGGGTTTTGCCCCGCGTGCCTGTCATCGGCGGACCCCTGTTCCGCTTCTTCCGCCGGATCAAGGACGCGGTGCGCAATTTTTTTGTGCGCGACCGCTTTTTCGATGCCCTGGGCTTCCGTTACCTGGGGCCGGTGGACGGCCACAGCCAGGCCTCCCTGGAGGCGGTGCTTCAGCGCGCCAAGCGATTCGGTGAGCCCGTCCTCATCCACGCGGTCACCCGGAAAGGCCGGGGCTATGGCTTCGCCGAAAGCGCGCCGGCTTCCACCCATGGGGTCGGCCCATTCGATCCGGAAAACGGCGCGCCCCGGATCGCCTCAGCCGCGCGCGCTTTCGGCGAGGCGGCGGGAGCGCTGCTGACAGACCTGGCAGAAAAGGATACGCGCATTGTCGCCGTCACTGCGGCAATGGCGGAGGCGACGGGGCTTTCGCTTTTCCAGCGGGCGTTCCCGGAACGACTATATGACGTGGGCATCGCGGAGGCGCACGCCGTTACGCTGGCGGCCGGCCTCGCGGCGGCCGGGATGCGGCCGGTCGTTGCGATTTATGAGACCTTCCTGCAGCGCGCCTATGACCAGGTCGTCGTGGACGTTTGCCAGCAGGGCTTGCCCGTCGTTTTCCTTTTGGACCGCGCAGCCCTGGGCGGCGCGGACGGCCCCACCCACCATGGCGTGTTCGGCAGCGCCTTCCTCCGCCACATCCCCGGGCTCACGCTGCTTTCCCCGCGGAGCGTAGGGGAAATGGAGCATATGCTGCGCTTCGCGCTGGGTCATCCGGGGCCTGTCGCCATCCGCTACCCGCGCGCTGAGAGCCTTGGAATGGGGGAGCTGCCCTGCCTTTCCTTCGCACCGGGTGTCTGGGAGCGCCTTTCGGGCAGGGACGGACTGTGCCTGATCGCGCTGGGGCCGATGGTTGCGGAGGCGCTGTCCGTCCGTCGCGCGCTGGCGGCTGCCGGCGTAAAGGCGCAGGTGGTCAACGCGTCCAGCGTCAAGCCCTTGGACGGCGCCCTGATCAAGGAGCTCAGCGTGGCTAACCGGCCGTTTGTCGTCATGGAAGAACAGCCGCTGGCCGGCGGCCTGGGCAGTGCCATCGGGGAATACTGCATGCAAAACGGGCTCCGCCCACCGGAGCGCGTCTTCTGTCTGCCCGACATTTTCGTGCCCCACGGCAGCCATGCGGAACTGTTGCGCCACTGCGGGCTGGACGCGGATAGCGTCACCCGCGAGCTGCTGGCTATCCGGGAAAATATCGCGTGAGGCAGCGCGCTGATCTGGCCCTGGTTGCCCGCGGCCTGGCCGAAAGCCGGGAGCGGGCCCAGGCCCTTATTATTTCCGGCCGCGTCTACCGCGGCGAGGTTCGGGTGGACAAGCCCTCCCAGCCCGTCCTGGACGGTGAGGAGCTGGTCTTGCGGGGCGATGCGCGGGTATGGGCGTCCCGCGGCGCGCTCAAAATGGAGAAGGCGTTGGATGTTTTCGCGATTGACCCTTCGGGGATGGTATGCCTGGACGTGGGCGCGGCCGCGGGCGGCTTTACTGACGTGCTGCTTAGGCGCGGCGCTCGGATGGTATACGCCGTGGACGTGGGATATGGGCAACTGGACTGGAAACTGCGCCAGGACCCGCGCGTTGTGGTGATGGAGCGCACCAACGCCCGCGCGCTTGTTCCGGAAACCTTTGCTCCCCGGCCTTCCCTGACGGTTATGGACGCCTCCTTCATCTCCATCCGCCTGCTGCTTCCCGCCGCCGCGGCAGTCATGGGTGGGGAAGGCCGTTTCGCTGTTTTGGTCAAGCCCCAGTTCGAGGCAGGGCGCGAAAAGGTAGGCAAGCATGGCGTCGTCCGGGATCCGGAAGCGCACGAGGCGGTGCTCCGGAACCTGCGGGACTTTCTGCCCGGTATCGGCCTGCGGCTGCGGGCGCTGGATTTCTCGCCTGTCAAAGGCCCGAAGGGCAATATCGAATTCCTGGCGGATATCGGGTTTTCAGGCGGTACAGAGCCTTCAGACGGGGACATCAACGCCCTGGTCACCCGGGTGCACCGGGAACTGTAAAGAACCACAGGACGAGAATGATAGCAAAAGCGATTCATTTGAAGCGCTTTTTATCCTGTCAGCCATGGGCTTATCAGTCGATGGCAGCCGCGGATGTGTCCCCTGTTTCCTCTGCCCGGTAGATGGCGACGGTCAGCGCCCCGTCCTGCGCGGTGCCGTCGATGCGCACAGGAAAGGGGTAGCGGTTCTGGATGATGAAGTTCTGCGTATCGCTGCCCACCGCGGCGTCCGCGCCGTGGGGCAGGTAGCTGGCCGCGGCGGGGCCGTGGGCGCGTCGCCTGATGACGTCGATGCCCGGCAGCTGCAGGGTCACGTTGTACAGGGTGCTGGAAACCTGGCAGGTTCCCCCGCCGTATCCCTGCACCACCTCGCCTTTGACCAGCACGTTGGCGGGCAGGTAACCGTTGCGGCGGGTATAGGGGCCGATGTTGGCGTTGAAGTCCAGGATTCCGCCGGGCGCCAGCGTATACTGTGCGAAGCGTTCGTTGGCGACCTGGATGTTGACGATGCGGTTGAGGTTGCTCTGATCCGTGGTAATGCGGTAGAAGGACGTATACGCGGCGATCGGCGCGTCGTCCCCGGGCAGGCTACCCTCGTTGACAGGCTGGATCTCGCGCAGGAGCCGGGTGTCGATGTAGCCATATTGCCGGTGGAAAATGATGCGGCCCCAGCCGTCCGTGATGTCGACCAGCGCGATGCGCGCGCCTTCTCTGAGGGTTATCAGCGCCTCCGCGTCACCCTGCGGCGCGGTTCGCACCGCTGCCTCGCCCTTCACCCAGGCCAGCCATGCGCAAGGCACGGTGGAATAGGGCGGCGTGCTGGACGGATCCAGCGCCTTAACGCTGGTGTCGGACATGCTGCTGCGCTTGACAAACCCGGTCATGATTCCCTTGTAGCGCACCCGCAGCCAGTACGGCAGCACCTCCAGCACCTCCACCGTCCTGCCTTCCGGGATGTATCCGATATCGCTTCCGGCGTCATCCGCCGCGGCCAGCACCGGAGCGCCCACGCGCAGCTGTCCGGTATACAGGGCGACCTCGGGTGTGGGTTCCGCCATTGCGGACGCGCCGGCCAAGAGCGCGCACAGCAGGATGCATAGAATGGTTTTCTTCATGACGCCTTGTAGAACGCGATGAACAGGGAGCCGTCCTGTACGTGCGCGGTGATGCTGACGGGGAAGGGGTAATCGTTGCGGAAGACAAAATTGAGCATGCCGGAGGAGGCGTCTACCCCATGGGGAAGGTACTTGATGCCGTTGGCGCCGTGGGGAGCCCGGCGCAGCACGGTCAGCCCGGAAAGCTGCAGCACCACGTTGTACAGGGTGCTGGATACCTGGCAGGAACCGCCGCCGTATACGTCAAACACCAGTTCGCCGTCCACAAGCGCGCCGGCGGGCTTATATCCGTTGCGGGCGGTGAAGGGGCCGACCTCGCCGTTGAAATCCAGCACCTGTCCGGGCTGCAGGGTCTTGGACATGCGCTGTCCCCCCACGGCCAGGTTGCTGATGCGGTTGTGGTTGTTCTCGTTGTCGGAGACGTCGTAGAAGGAGTTGTATACGGCAATGGGGATGTCCGCCGTGCCTGCCTCCTCCGTCGCCGCCACCCTGCGCAACTCCGGCAGTTTCCGTGTATCTACGTACCCGTACTGCCGCTTGAAGATCATGCGCGCCCAGCCGTCCTGCACGTCCAAGAAGCCCAGCAGCGCGCCTTTCTGCAGGGTAATCAGCGTTTCGCTGCCGGCGTCCGGCAAAGCCTTGACTTCGACGGTGCCGCCCATTTCCGCAAAGAATTGGTTGACCGCCGTGCCGAAGCGCGGCGTGCTCTCAAAATCCACGGCCACCGGATCCATGATGCGGTGGCGTAGCACCCAGCCGACTCGGCCGTCGACCAGAATCCCCACGAAGTTGGGCTGCACGTCTACAATCTGGATAGGCTGTCCCGGTTTGTAGCTGGCCAGCACCTGGCTGTTCAGGTCCGGCTTCGCGTAGGCGTTGGTCGTGCTGTTGGGGAAGTACAGGGTGACCTTCGCGTTGTACAGCACTTTGGGCGGGGCGCCCCGCGCGGGCAGGGCGGCTGCCGACAGCATAAGCGCCGCCAGAAGAACCAACGCCAGCCTATTTCTGCTTTTTGCGCAGCTTTTCATACGAGCCGTCCTCCTGTTCCAGCCAGACCTGGTCCAGCTGGGCTTCCATGCCTTCGCGGAAGGCTTTAAGGTATTGCCGGCGCAGTTCCGCCTGCTCTGAGCGTTCCTCCTGCGTCAGCCCTTCCGCCTTGCGCTTGCGCGCCAGGGCGTTTATCTGTTCAATCAGTTCCTTTTGCAAGCCTGTCCTCCCGCCTGAGCATCAGGACGCCCAGCGCCAGGGGCACAGCCAGCACCAGCAGATACAACCCGTAGCTGGCTAATTTGCCCAAGCTGGAACGATCCACGAGGAACTCAACCCCGACCGCCGCGCTCCAAATCACCGGAAGCGCCGCCAGGGCGATGATGGGCAGCGCGCCGCCCTTCCTAGTTTTCAGCAGGGAGACCGCCAGCGCAACCAGCGCGCCGGTAAACAGCGCGGCGGAGAGCACCTGCTGTACCCCGATGAAACTGTAGCGGAGGTGCCCGTCGTACCGCAGGCTTTCCATCAGCGTCTGGCTGACGCCATACAGCAGACAGCCCAGCGTGAAGGCACGGCCGGCTTTATGCGCCCTGCGCAGGTACACCAGCAAAACCGCCATCACCGCCAGCGCCGCCGCTGCTTCCAGCAGATAGGTGCGCAGATAGGCGTCGTACTGGTCCCGGTAGGCCAGGAAGCTGTCCGCGATCCACTGCGTGGTCAAAGGGCGGCTGATGCCCAACGCGGTAAAGCCTTCACCCAGCCGGGCGGGGACAAGGAAGGCCATGAGGGAGGGGGCAAGCAAATCAAGCATCCGCGCCAGGCGGATCTTTCCGGCCCGGGCGCCTAACAGCGCGGCGAGGATAGCGCCCAGCAGGGCGCCGTACATCGCGAAGCCGCCGCCGGTCAGGTCGAGCGCGTTTTTCAGGTTCAGGAACGGTGCGAAACCCGGATCCAGCAGCACGAAGACCGCGCGGGCCAGGACGAGCCCCAGCGGCAGTGCGAGGACGCCCGTCACGGCCGCGGCCCTTGCTTCGCTTTCCCGCTTTCGGCTCAGGCGAAACAGTGTCAGCAGCCCCGCCCAGCAACCCAACAGCAAAGCCAGGCCATAGGTATGCGCCGATACGCCGAACAGGCTGAAAACAGCCGCGTCTTCCATCGGCATCTCCGTCAGGGGGCGATGGCGCTGGCGAAGTAAATCATATCGCTCTGCGCCCGTTCGTTGTCCCGCGATTTGTTCTGGTAATATCCGCCGTGGAATACCATCGTCGCGGAGTTTCCGCCGTCGAGGTTGAAGGCCTGCATGCAGTTCAGGTCGAACATGAATCCGGCCAGTTCTTCATGCGAGACGCCCTTGGAATCCTGGCTGCGGCCTTCCGCCAGCACCATCACGTAGCTCAGGGGCGCGATCTGCCCGATGGCCATGCGCGGCTCGTCCCCATGGGGGTTGTAGCCGTACTTCCCGTCCAGTTCCAGCAAGGCGCCGTCCTTGACCAGGGCGGGGCCGAAGGTGAAGGCATTCACAATCCGGTGGCCTTTGGCCAGGAAATCCTCCACTTCTTTCTTGTCCGACCGGACGAAGAGGTTGAAATCCGCGTTCTCGTCAATGATCAGCAAGTCCTTGGTTCGATTATACTTCGCCCGGATTTTCTCCCCCATCCGGTACTCGAAGCTGGTCTTGACCGGATCGTTGGCCATATAGTTCGCGTTGATGGCGATGGCCGCGTTGTTTTTCTCCGCCATCGAGGAAATGAAGGCCACACGGCTGGAGCCGGGCTTGCCCGCGACGGCGGTGCGCAGCTGGGACGGGTGGGCGATGAAAACCTTCGCGACGCGGTAAATCACGCCATCCTGCTCCACCGTTTCAAGCGTTACCTCGATGCTGTCGTCCCGGTAGCCCGTGTCGCTGAAGCCGCCGGGAAGAAGCGGGTATCCCGGCGAGAAATCCTCCGGCAGCGGGGTGACAGGCTTCTGGGCTTCCGCCGATGCCCCGGGCAGCAGGAAATCCAACAGCCCGCCTGCGTCCGGACCGGCGTCTTCTTCCTGCCACATTTCTTCCATCAATTGCTCTCTCCGGCTGTCCAACAGCGCGCCGGAAGGAACCAGGAAGGGCAGGGCCAGGGCCAGTATCAGGGCCAGGGCCATCAAGGCGCGGGTTTTTCGGTTCATATTTCGTCGTTCCTTTCTCCGGTTGCGGAAAATACCCAGGACCTTTGGATGCGGTAGTTGATGAAAAACAGGGCGGTATCCACCAGGATCTTGGCGATCGTCTTGTCCATCCCTATCCACTGGTTTAGCCAGGCGACCAAGGTGGCGGAAGCGAACATCACGGCAACTACCAACAGCGCGTAGCGCGCCAGCGCGCTCCGGCTACCCTCGATGCGAAACACAAACTGGCGGTTGACCCGGTAGTTGAACAGGGCGGAGCAGACACG
>JAPXQZ010000094.1:0-6701 GCA_033813835.1 Clostridia bacterium
CGCCTGCGCCGACCAGGTATGCCGTGCCGTTTGCCATGTGCCCCTCCGCGCCGATTATACCACGCGCCCCGCGCCTGAAAGGAAAACCCTTGAAGAAGAAAACCCTGTACGTCTGCTCCGCCTGCGGGCACGAGTCCCCCCGCTGGTACGGGAAGTGCCCCGGCTGCGATGCCTGGAACACGCTGGAGGAAACAGCCCCGGCGCCGGAGGCGGAACCCCGGGCAGCCCTGAAACGCCAGGCGGGAACGGGCGCGGAAGCCACCCCGCTTTCCGGCGTCGACGCGGACGCCGCCATCCACCAATCCACCGGCATCCCGGAGTTTGACCGGGTGCTGGGCGGCGGCATCGTGGAAGGCTCCCTGCTGCTCATCGGCGGCGAGCCAGGCGTGGGGAAAAGCACCCTGCTGCTCCAGGTCGCTGCCCACCTGGCGGGAAAGGGAAAGCGCGTGCTCTACGTCACCGGGGAGGAAAGCGCGCGGCAGATCAAGCTGCGCGCCATCCGGCTGGGCGCGGGCGGTTCGGATGTGCTGGTCCTGGCGGAAAACGCGATGGACGCGGTGGAGGAGAAGCTGGCCCGCTGCGCGCCGGACTACGCGGTGGTGGACTCCATCCAGACGATGTACCGGCCGGACATGGCCTCCGCCCCCGGTTCCGTCAGCCAGGTGAGGGAAAGCGCCTCCGCGCTGATGCGCTACGCGAAAACCACCGGCTGCGCGGTGATGCTGGTGGGCCACGTGACCAAGGAGGGCGCCATCGCCGGCCCCCGGGTGCTGGAGCACATGGTGGACGTCGTGCTGTATTTCGAGGGGGATTACCGCAGGGAATACCGCCTGCTGCGGGCCAACAAGAACCGCTACGGCTCCGTGAACGAGCTGGGCTTGTTCGAGATGACCGGCGAGGGGATGCGCGCGGTCGAGAACGCCTCGGAAACCCTGCTGCGCGACCGCGCCCCGGGCATTTCCGGCTCCGTGGTCTTCTGCGGCATGGAGGGCAGCCGCCCGGTGCTGGTGGATCTGCAGGCCCTGGCCGCGCAAAGCGTCTTCGCGGCCCCCCGGCGCACCGTCAACGGCATCGACCAGGCACGCGTCGCGCTGCTGCTGGCGGTGCTCGAAAAACGGGCGGGGCTTAAGCTGTTTGACCAGGACGTGTACATCAACGTCGCCGGCGGGCTCAGCCTGGACGAGCCGGCGGCCGACCTGGCTGTCTGCCTGGCAGTCGCTTCCTCCCTTTCGGACAAATCCCTGCCCCGCGACGTCGCCGCGATGGGGGAGGTGGGGCTGCTGGGCGAGGTGCGGCCCGTCCCGCACATGGAGCGCCGCCTCGCGGAATGCGCGCGGCTGGGCTTTTCCCGCATCATCTGCCCCCGCGACCGCCAGGGCCGCTTCAAGCCGCCCGCCGGTGTGCGCCTCCAGCCCGTGACCACCGTTTCCCAGGCCGTCGCGGCCCTGCATCTGCTCGCCCGGGAGGACGCCGGCGCCGATTCGTAACAATGGGAACCATTATTTTTACAGTTTTGCAATGTTTCCTTTATGGTATCCGTTGTATCGGTGGAGTATAGTGAAGTTGATACCCATCGCTCCAAGGGACCGACGGAAAGGGGTGCGACAGATGAACAGACGGCTGGTGGCAGGGTTTCTTTGCGCGCTGCTGCTGTTGGGCGCGGTTTCCGGCGCCCTAGCGGAAAACCTCAGGATCGGCGCGGAAGGCAAGCAGGTCCGGCTCGCCCAGGCGCGCCTTTCACAGCTGGGCTTCTACAAGGGGGACGTGGACGGCAAGTTCGGCTACTCCACCTACCTGGCCGTCCGCGCGTTCCAGAAGATGAACGGCCTGAAGGTGGACGGCGTCATCGGCGTCATGACGACCGCGCGCCTGTTCGCCAGCACCGTCTTCAACAGCAAGGGGGTCAAGGTCACCTCCCCGCTGGCCATCCGCGTGGCCTACGGCGATTCTGGCCCCGCGGTCACGATGGTGCAGGACCGGCTCCGTACGCTGAAGTTCTATACCGGCGTGTCGGACGCCAAGTTCGGCTACGCCACCTTCCTGGCGGTGAAGGAGTTCCAGAAGTGGAACAAGCTGACCGCCGACGGCATCGTAGGCTCGGCGACCTGGAAGGCGCTGTTCAGTTCCGGCGCCACGCCCTACGATCCCGGGACCACCCCAGGCATGCCCGATCCTGGCGCGGGCACCTATTTCCGCATTACCTACGGCATGCGGGGCGCCCTGGTCAAGCAGATTCAGACCAGGCTGGCGCAGCTGAAGTATTCCCCCGGCAAGCTGGACGGCATCTACGGCTACGCCACCGTCCGGGCGGTGCGGGAGTTCCAGCATGTCAACTTCCTAAAGCCCGACGGCGTGGTCGGCCGCAACACCTGGGATACGCTCTTTGGGCCCAGCCCCCTTCCCAAGCCTTCGGCCGTCACGCCCACACCCGAGATGCGCATCGGTTACGGCTCCTCCGGCAAACAGGTGGAGCAGATCCAGACCCGCCTGGGGCAGCTGGGCTACTATACCGCCGTCGTGGACGGCAAGTTCGGCTACGCGACCTTCACGGCCGTCAAGGCGTTCCAGAAACGCAACAGCCTGAAGGTGGACGGCGTGGTGGGCCAGCTCACCTGGAACAAGCTGATGTCCCCGACCGCCATCCCCAAGTAAACGCGCGCCGCGCGCCCCTTTTGCAGCCCGCCGGACGCGGGCTGTTCTTATCCGGGATTTCCTGCGGGCATCCGTCCGGACACGCCGGGGAATGCTGGTAAATCCCGGCTTTTCCCGGCTGCCCGGACCCCTCCGAAACAGCGGAGCGATTAACAGATTTTACATCACTGTCGTATAACCCCCGCGAAGGCATCCGGGGGATGCCGGTCTAAAAAGCATAAGGAGGGAAGCCCATGAAGTAATTGCTGACCCTGTTTCTGGCCCTCACCCTGGTCCTGAGCCTGTTCATCAGCGCCAGCGCCATCACCATCGCCTTCTCCCAGATTGGGCAGGAGTCCGACTGGCGCGCCGCCAACACCGACTCGGTGTCCAAAGCCATTGAGGCCGAAGGCTGGGGCTACGTCTACGAAGACGCGCAGCAGAAGCAGGAAAACCAGGTGAAGGCACTTCGCAACTTCATCTCCCAGAACGCGGACTACATCCTCTTCACCGGCGTCGTCTCCACCGGCTGGGACGAGGTGCTCAAAGAGGTGAACGAGGCGGAAATCCCGCTGGTGCTGCTGGACCGCATGCCGGACAACATCAACGACATCGAGTACAGCCTGGACGGCCGCCTCTCCGAAAAGGCCGCCGACGTGGTGGACAAACGCCTGTACTGATCCTTTCGGATCGTAGCCGCAACTGACCAGGCCCGGACGGATGGGGGCAGCGCCCTCATCCGTCCTTCCCATAGAGGGGGGAAATCCGTGGACAGCGCGCTGCTGGAGATGAAAGGCATCGAAATCCAGTTCCCGGGCGTCAAGGCCCTGGACAAGGTGGACTTTACTCTGCGCGCCGGCGAGGGGCACGCCCTGCTGGGCGAGAACGGCGCGGGCAAGTCCACCCTCATCAAATGCCTGACCGGCGTGCACCGCATGGACGCGGGCACCATCCAGCTGGAGGGCAGGAAGATCCATCCCGCCTCCCCCTGGAGGCGCAGAAGCTGGGCATCGTGTTCATCACCCATTTTCTGGACCAGGTGTTCGCGGTGTCCGACCGCATGACGGTGCTGCGCAACGGCCGGCTGGCAGACACGTTCATGACCGGCGGCATCGACCTGTCCGTGGGCGCGGTCGCCTCCCTGACGGGCATGATCATCGCCTACGGCACCTCGGTCCTGGGCCTGCATCCGCTGATCTGCATCGCCTTCTCGCTGCTGGTGGGCGTCGGCCTGGACCTGCTCATGGGCGCCTGCATCCAGTACCTCAACGTCCCGCCATTCATTACCACCCTCACCGGCATGTTTTTCGCCCGCGGGGTGTGCTCCCTCATCAGCCGCGAGTCCATCTCCATCAAGCACGACTTCATCGACGCGCTGGCGGGGATGAAGTTCTACCTCAAGTGGCCCAACGCCGCGGGGGAGTGGGTCAAGATCAAGCCCGTGGCCAGCATCGACCTGAACACCATCGTCTTCATCGCCCTCATCCTCGTCGGCGCCCTCATCCTGCAGAAGTCCCGCTTCGTCCGCAACGTCTACGCCATCGGCGGCAGCCTGTCCTCCGCCACCCTGATGGGCCTGCCGGTCGCGCGCACCAAGGTGCTCGTCTACGGCTTCAACGGCCTGTGCTCGGTGCTGGCGGGCGTGGCCTACGTGCTGTACGTCAAGTCCGGCTGGAACCTCTCCCTGCAGGGGGTGGAGCTGGACGTCATCTCCTGTTGCGTCATCGGCGGGGTCATGCTCTCCGGCGGCGTGGGCTACATGTTCGGCACCCTCCTGGGCGTGCTGCTCAAGGCCGCCATCCCCGCCATCATCACCTTCAACGGCTCCATGAGCTCCTGGCGGGCCAAGATCTTCACCGGCGTCCTCCTCCTGCTGTTCATCATCATCCAGCGCGCCGTGGTCGCCTCCTCCCAGTGCGCGAAGAGGAAGGGATAGCGGAGCGCTGGCGGGCGGCTGTAAATCGTTCGTTCCGTGCGCGTATGGCTGCGCTCCCGGCACCGTGGCGATCCCCCTTCTGTTTGGGGATTCGCTCCCGTCCCTCCGTCTTTGTACAAGGGCGGTCCGGCAACTGCGATGACTGGCCTGGTGTTTGCCAGCTTGGGTGTTGCACGGAAGGAAGAGTTTGTTGAAGCATTATCCGATGGGCTGTATGGTAGCGGCAATGCAAAGGCGCTGCGCCGTGACATTGCTCGTATATTGCATCAGTCTGCCGAGGAGGAGGATGCGATCGCGCATGATAAGTATACCATCCCGCTGATTTTTCGGCGTTTTCGATTATGCAATCTCTCGTGCCGATCATGCAAGCGCGAATGGCCCGCGGGCCGGATCATGAATTTGCCTCCAAAAGAACCGGCGCGGGATGCGGGCCGACTTCAAAAAAGCGACTGTTTTCCGCTGGTTTTTTGGTACAATGTGGTTGTATGGATCTCATCGCCAAATTCCAACCGGGCGCCGCCATGCGCAACGAGGGTCTGTCTGCTGAAGGGGGTGCTGGAACAATGAAAAAGATCGTCTCGCTCATCCTGCCGCTCATTCTTGCTGCGGCCCTGTTGCCGGTCACGGCCTACGCGCTGCCCCGGACTTTTGACAAATCGCGTATCCACAGGCTGGACGACTATCGGGTCACGCTGACGATTGGCGAGATGACCTTTCAGGGCGAGTTCACCAACGCGGAACTCACGGACGAGAAGCTGGAAGATCTCGTCCGGAAGGTCCTCGCCGAAATGGGCCTGGGCGAGGCCGATTTCGACCTTTTGAACGACCTGGTGAACACCATGAACCAGCACAACACCATCACGCCCGAGCAGATGCAGAAACTCTTCGACCGCTGGTTCGACATGATCGGGCCGGTGCCGGTCCTGGGGCAGGTGACGACGCTCGTGCAGGTCGTCATGCAGCTCAATAAAGGCGATTTGAGCGGCCCCGCCCAAAGCGCGGCAGAGGAAGCCGTCAGCCAGTTCGCCGAAGGGTTTGTCGAAGGGGTTGCCGAAGGGCTTGAGGACTACTCGGGCAAGCTCGGCAAGGTCGCGGGCAGCGCGCTGGGCATCGGCAAGGCGCTGAAGGCTGCCGTGGAGGGCATGCTGGAATCCAATACCGGCGAAAGGGCGATGGACCGTGCCCTGGGTCTCGAGGCCTACAAGCTCATCAACGATTTTTACGCCAGGCTCAACCGGGAGGTTGACCGGCATTACGAGGAGAACGCGGCGAATTTCATGGTCAAGTTCGACGCCGCCAAGGCCGAAAAGCCCTTCAAGTTCTTCGATACGCAGAACACCGAACGGTGGACGTTGAACATGACGCTGTTCCAGACGGAATCCTACAACCGCCTGGACATCGACGGGAAGTACGAGGGGCAGTACGCCATCGAGATTCAGTACGACTTGAGCGGATTTCAGGGCGGCCTGGACGACATCCTCCAAACCGAGGAATGGCGGAAAACCTACGCTTTCCCCGAGTGGGAAGACAACTGGGGGCCGTTCCACACCGTCGTGACGAATTCTGGCACATGCGATGTGAAGCGTACGCTGGAGGGGTATGCCACGGCAGTCCTTTACCGCAAAGGCGGCAGCTGCTCCATCCGCTCGGCGCAGGACGGCGACCGGAAGGATGTGAATGTCTCGGGTATCGTGTTTCAGGCATCCGCCGGCGATGCGAACGGAAGGATGGACAATGAATGGTCCATTTCCGCCGATGACGGCGCGTTCACGAATACGAGCAGAAAGGGGACCATCCAGTTCCCCGACTACGTGTACGAGGGTCCGCCGGGCGAACACGTAAACACCATCCCGTGGGACGGAAGCATCTGGCGGCGCGCCAACAACGCCGATAGGAATTGGAAAATCACCCTGACGCCGCTCCAGAGGAAGTAGCGGCTTCGAGTGGCCAGCCGCGGGTCGGCAGGCAAGGAAGATGCGAGCGGCTCGTCACCGGGCATTGGGGAAGGAAGGTAACACCGCATCAGGGCTTCCGCATGCGTAAAGAATGCGTGAATTTATTATATCTGTGTAACAAAAAGGAATAAGTGTGACCGGCGTCTACCCGTTGCCAATGTATACGAAGGACTGATCCC
>JAPXQZ010000095.1:0-6688 GCA_033813835.1 Clostridia bacterium
CTCGTCCAGGAACCTTTGATAGGAGTTCTTCTGTACCTCGATGAGGTTGGGCATGTCGAGGACTTCGTCGATGCGGGAGAAACTCATGCGTTTGCGTAGTTTTCCCATTTGGACTTCGTGCGCCATCTTATCAAATCACCCCTTCATTGCTGCCCAGCCGTCCCGCGTACTCGTCGTGTTCCATTCATAAGGTAGGAACATCTGACAGTCACGATCAGACGATACTGATGCAATCGTAAATAATAGCACCACTTCATTGAGCTGTCAAGCAAATTTCCCGGCTTTAATGTTCCGTGTGCAACACGGCTTGACAGCTTCGAGCTGGCAAGGTATAGTGCAGTAGTTAAAGTGCCGGTTTATGCGAAAGCGTTGCCGTGCTGCCCAAAGCAAGGAGTGAAACCATGAACGTCGGAACGTATCAACCCAAGAAGCGCCAGCGCAGCAAAGTACACGGCTTCCGCCAGCGCATGGCCACCAAGAACGGCCGCCGCGTACTGGCCGCCCGTAGGCGCAGGGGCCGCAAGGTCCTGTCCGCCTGAGCGGAGCGGTGCCCGTCCTTCACGGCTGAGACCCGCCCGAGCAGCGCCGTGCGCAGCGCAGGGGGCGGGTTTTGCTTGCGGGTCGGAAGAAACGGATGCAGCAGCAATACAGGATCCGGAAGAACGGCCAGTTCCGTTACGTCTACCGGAAGGGGAAGCACGTTTCCGGTAAGCTGTTCAGGCTGCATTACGTGCAGGCCAGGCGCCTGCAGGGCGGTTTCTCGGTCAGCCGGTCGGTGGGCAACGCGGTCGTGCGCAACCGGGTCAAGCGACGGATGCGCGAGTGTTTCCGCCTTCTCATTCCATCGCTCAAGCCAGGTTACTATGTTTTCACCGCTAACGCGGAGGCGGCGGGCACGGGATACCGGGAACTGGAGACACAGATGCGCAGGCATCTGGACAGGCTCGGCCTGTTCAAGGGGTCCGCGTGAAGCGTCTGCTAATCTTCCTGGTTGTTTTTTACCGCAGGGCCATCAGCCCCCACCTGCCCGCGTCCTGCCGCTACCAACCCACCTGTTCCCAGTATGCCCTGACCGCGCTGGAGCGTTTCGGCGGGCTGCGCGGGGGCTGGATGGCCGTCAAGCGTATCCTTCGGTGCAATCCCTTCAGCAAGGGAGGCTATGACCCCGTGCCGGAATTGCCCGATGCAGTAATAAGGAGGGATTAGCTCCAGTGTCAGCAATCACCAATGCCCTTGCGGGCGTCATCCAGTGGCTCTACGGCATCATCCATAGTCATGGCCGGGCGATTGTGGTCTTCACGCTTCTGGTTCGTATCGTCCTGATGCCGCTGGATATCTCCAGCCGCAAGGGCATGCGCAAGATGGCCAAAATCCAGCCCCAGCTCAGCGCCCTGCAGAAAAAATACGCCAACGACAGGGCCAAGCTCCAGCAAAAGCAGTCCGAACTCATGCGGAAGGAGCGTTACAACCCCCTCTCCGGCTGCCTGCCGATGCTCATCCAGCTGCCCGTCCTTTTCGCGATGTTTGGCGCCATGCGCGCCATCGCCGACGAGCAGATTGTCCGCCAGGTCTTCACCTTCCTGGAGGGAGGGACACCCACTTACGAGGGATGGCTGTGGGTCAGGAACATCTGGATGCCCGATTCGCTGTTCGCGCCGGTCGCCCCCATGCTCTCCTCCATCCAGCCCATCGGCGCCGAGGTCTGGCAGTCCGTCTGGAATGCCCTTTCGGAGGCTTCCCGCCAGACCATCCTGCAGAACGTCACCCTGTACGTGCAGGACTTCGGCGGCACCCTGAATTTCGCGACAGCCGACGGGCTCAAGCTGGCCCTGCCTTCCCTGACCGCCGCCATGCAGCAGATGGATGCCTACAAGGCCGCGGTCGCCTTGATGCCCGGGTTTGAGAACATCAACCTTTTCCTCTTTTCCATTCAGGTATACGTTCAGCACAACGGCCTGCTCATCCTGCCGGTATTGGCGGGCGTCAGCCAGATGTTCATGGCCAAGGTCAACCCCCAGGCGGCCGGCCAGCAGCCCGGTGCCCAGGGCCAGACGCCCGGCATGGGCAACTTCATGAAGTACTTCTTCCCGCTGTTTTCCGTCTATATCTGTCTGACCAGCACCGCGGCCTTCGCGCTCTACTGGGTCGTCAGCAACCTCATCGCCACGGGCATGAGCTATTTCATCAACATCTACTTTGACCGAAAAGACAAACTGACACAGGCGCAGACGCCCCTGGAAGGGACGGTCAAATGAAATCGTTTGAAGCAACCGGCCGCACGGTCGAGGAGGCCATCACCGCGGGCCTGGAAAGCAGCGGGCTGACCATCGGCGAGGTCAACGTTGAAATCCTGGAGGAAGGCTCCAAGGGGCTCTTCGGCCTTTTCGGCAGCCGGATGGCCCGGGTACGCCTGACGCCGCGGGAAGCGGATGAAAGCGGCGAGACTGCCGACTTGTTTAAGGACTCTCTTTCCACCCGCCCCGCTGCCCAGCGGCAGGAGCCGCAGCCGGCAGCCCGGCCGCAGCCAGCGCCCCGTAGGGAGCCTGCGCCCGCCAGGCCGACGAACCGTGAACCCGCCAGGGCGTCGAAAGAAACGGAAGAGAACCTGCCGGCGAAAGAGAAGAAGCCAGCCCGCGCCCGCCGTCCGCGCGGAGGACGCAAACCGGCGGGGGAAAGCCGGGAGGCGCTTCCCGAAAAACCGGTCGAACGCGTGCCGGTCACCCCGGCGCCGCAGGCTGATCCCGCCCTTCCCGAAGGCGTCGCCCAGCAGTTCATCCAGGAGCTGACCCGGCTGATGGGCCTGGACGTCAGCGCCGCCGTGTCCACCGATGCGGAAGGCCACGTTTTCGTCCAGATGGACGGCGATCCGCAGGGTATCCTCATCGGCCGGCGGGGAGAAACCCTGGACGCGCTGCAATACCTGACCAGCCTTCGGGTCAACCGGGGTCGGGAGGATTACGTCCGTGTCACGCTGGACAGCGAGGGCTATCGTCGCAAACGCGAGGAGGCCCTGGTTCGCCTGGCCAACCGCATGGCAAACCGCGCGCGGAAAACCGGCCGGCGGGTCAGCATGGAACCCATGAACCCCTACGAGCGCCGGATTTTCCACAGCGCGCTGCAAGCCTTCCCGGATGTCGCCACCCATTCGGAAGGTGAGGAACCCAACCGCCACGTCATCATCACCCCGGTGAGTCCGGAGGTGGAAACGCGGGGGGACGGCGCAGAATAAGGCCGCCACGAACGTAAGATTCGTTTGACAGGCTCGCCTGAGGCGGCTATAATACCATCTGTTCACCACGGAGGGAGGAAGCGCGTTGCCGCTGGACATTTCAGCCGCGCTGCGGCTTCCGGGAACCGAAGTTCCCTTCGATCACCGCGTTGACCTGCCGGAGCAGGACATTCTGGGGGAGACGGTTTCCTTCCCGGAACCTGCCATCGTGAGAGGCACGTTCCTTCTCTCTGGCGACGCGCTGATTTTCAAGGCGCGCCTGAAAGTATTGGCGCGGGGTTCCTGCGCCAGGTGCCTGAAGCCCGTGAACTACGAGGTAAACCTCCCGTTTGAGGAAGCCTTCGCCCGGGAAGACCAGGTAGCAGGCGAGTCGGACCCCTGGGAGGAGCGGCTGACCTTCTCCGGAAACCGCGTGGACCTCACCCAGATTGTCCGTTCGCTCGCGGTGCTGGACCTGCCCCTGCGGTTCCTCTGCGGAAAAGGATGTACCGGGATATCGGAAACGCCGGCAGGCCGGACGGATGAACCCTACAACGAAGAGATGTCTGCGGACGCGCATCCCTTTGCCGCGCTCCAGCAGTTGCTCACCAAGCATCAGGAGGAGTAATCATGGCTGTCCCAAAAATGAAAGTATCCCGGGCGCGCGGCCGCCGGCGCAGGACGCACTACAAGCTGGATCTGCCCGCCATCGTCAAGTGCCCCAAGTGCCAGGAGATGAAGTTGGCGCACCGCGTCTGCAAGAAGTGCGGTACCTATGACGGTGCTCAGGTGCTGGTCATGGACACGGAGAAAAAGAAGGCCTGACCTGTCTGTTTTTCGCCCTGTGAGGGAGAGGAGTACGCGGCTGGAACCCTGAAGAGAGGCGTCCCGAGGCTGGGAGGGCGCCGGGGAAATGCCGCGGAAGGTCGCTCCGGAGGGCTGCGGGGTTACCGCCGGGCGCGCCCGATACAGCGCGAAGAGGCGGCGCGCGCGCCGCGAAGCAAGGTGGTACCACGGGTAGCCCGTCCTTCAGGGACTGGCGCCCTTTTGTTTGGAGGGAGTCATGGCACAAGGCGAATTCGGCATGGAGAAAACCTACCAGCCCCAGGGGATGGAGAAGGATATTTACGGGCGCTGGGAGTCATCCGGCGCCTTCGCGCCCCGCGGCAGGGAGGGAAAGCCCTCGTTCTGCATCGTCATGCCGCCGCCCAACATCACGGGGCAACTGCATATGGGCCACGCGCTGGATGCCACCATGCAGGACGTGCTGACCCGCTACCACCGTATGCGCGGGGATGACACGCTCTGGCTGCCGGGCACGGATCACGCCTCCATCGCGACGGAAAACAAGATTGTCGATCAGATGCGAAGGGAAGGCCTGACCAAGGACGGCATCGGCCGGGAAGCCTTCCTCCGGCGCGCCTGGGCGTGGAAGCGCGAGTATGGCAGTCAGATTACCCGCCAGCTGCGGCGCATGGGCGCCAGCTGCGACTGGAGCCGCGAGCGCTTCACCATGGACGAGGGCTGCTCGCGCGCAGTCGTGGAGGTCTTTGTCCGCCTGTACGAAAAGGGACTTATCTACCGCGGGGAGCGCATCATCAACTGGTGTCCGGCCTGCAAGACGGCGCTGAGCGATATCGAGGTGGAGTACGAAGACCGCAATGACCACCTCTGGTTCATCCGCTACCCCGCCCCGGACGGCGGGGAGGGCCTGGTGGTCGCCACCACCCGCCCGGAAACCATGCTGGGCGACACCGGCGTGGCCGTCAACCCGCTCGACGAGCGTTACCGCCACCTGGTCGGGAGAACGGTCGTATTGCCAATTACCGGGCGCGAACTGCCCGTGGTCGCGGACGATTACGTGGACCCGGCTTTCGGCACCGGCGCCGTCAAGATGACCCCTGCGCACGACCCCAACGATTTTGAGGTTGCCCTGCGCCACAACCTGCCGCCGCTTCGGGTGATGAACGACGACGGCACCATGAACGCGAACGCCGGCGCCGAATTTGACGGCCTGAGCGCGAAGGAATGCCGCGCCCGGGTCCTTGCGCTGCTGGAAGAGCAGGGCCTGCTGCTCAAGACGCAGGACTATGCGCACAGCGTGGGCGGTTGTTCGCGCTGCGGTACCACGGTGGAACCCCTGATGAGCCGGCAGTGGTTCGTGAAAATGGAGCCACTGGCCAAGCCCGCTGTCGCGGCCGTCCGGGACGGCGCCACCCGCTTCTTCCCGGAGCGCTTCTCCAAAATCTACTATAACTGGATGGAGGGCATCCGCGACTGGTGCATCAGCCGTCAGTTGTGGTGGGGCCACCGCATCCCCGCCTGGTACTGCGAGGACTGCGGCCGGGTCATCGTTTCCCGCGAATCCCCGGACATCTGTCCGGACTGCGGCAGTTCCCGCCTGCATCAGGATGAGGACGTTCTGGATACCTGGTTCTCCTCCGCCCTCTGGCCTTTTTCCACCCTGGGCTGGCCGGACGACACGGCGGACCTCAGGCGCTTCTATCCCACCAACACCCTGGTCACGGGCTATGACATCATCTTCTTCTGGGTCGCCCGCATGATTTTTTCCGGCATCGAACACACCGGGCAGACCCCTTTTGACACCGTGCTTATCCACGGCATCGTGCGGGACGACCAGGGACGAAAGATGTCCAAATCCCTCAACAACGGCATCGACCCCCTGGAGATTGTGGAAGCCTATGGCGCGGACGCGCTGCGCTTTTCCCTGCTGCTGGGCGTAGGCCCGGGCGCGGATATGCGTTTCAGCAAGGAAAAGGTCGAGGCCGCCCGTAACTTCGCCAACAAGGTCTGGAACGCGGCGCGCTTTGTGCTGATGAACCTCGGGACGGGGGAAGACGCCGCAATGCCGGGGCCAATCAGCGCGCCGGAAAAATGGATTTTATCCCGCATGAATCTCGCTGTCAGGGAGGTGACCGCGCACCTGGACGGCAACGAGCTGGGGCTGGCGGCGCAGAAGCTGTACGACTTTATCTGGAGCGAGTTCTGCGACTGGTTTATCGAGCTGACAAAAGGAGACCTGCTGGATGGCGCGCCGGGGCGCAAAGCGGCTGCCCGCGCGGTGCTTGTCAAGGTACTCTCCGTGCTCCTAAGGCTGCTGCACCCCTTCATGCCTTTCCTGACGGAGGCCATCTACGCCTTCCTGCCCGGCAACGCGCAGGCGTCCTGTATGCTTTCGGACTGGCCAGCCGCCCTTGAAGCGGACGATTACCCCGTGGAGGAGCGGCAGATGGAAGGCATAATGGACATCATCCGCGCCGTGCGCGCGCTGCGCCAGGAGATGAAGGTGCAGCCCGGCCACAAGGCCCGCTTGCTGCTTCGCCCCGCGGAAGGTTGGGCGCGAACCCTTTCCGCTGCGCAGCACTACTTCCAGCGCCTGGCTTCCGCTTCTTCCGTTACCCTGCTCACGCAAGGCGCACAGGCGGGGGAAAAGACGGTGTCCGCGGTCGCCCCCGCCGG
>JAPXQZ010000096.1:0-6641 GCA_033813835.1 Clostridia bacterium
ACGTGAAGGACGAAGGCTGACGGGAACCTGAAGCAACAAATGTCCGGGGTTGCCTTCCGCGGGATGGCAGACCGACAGCTTCAGGGCGCCAGCTATCACTGAAATGCAGCATTCGAGTACGACACGTCTGCCGATGAGTCCATCCAAGATTCTGGCGCTGGGCATTTTTGCGATTATTTTTACCGGCGCCCTGCTCCTGCTGCTGCCGTTCGCGGCGGAGCCGGGTGTCCGCATTACGCCGCTGCAGGCACTGTTCACGTCCACCAGCGCCGTTTGCGTGACCGGGCTGACGGTGGTCGACACCGTTTCGTCCTATTCCCTCTTTGGGGAACTGGTCATCCTCAGCCTGATTCAGCTGGGCGGCCTTGGCTTCATGCTCTTCGCCACCTCGGTGCTCATTCTCTCGGGCAGGCGCATTTCCCTGCGCAACCGCATCCTGCTGCACGAAACGATGAGCATGCCCGGCCTTTCGGGCACGGTTCGCACCACGATCCGCTTCATGTTCATCGTCATCGCGGTCGAACTGGCAGGCTCGGTCCTGCTGGCGCTGCGGTTTGTGCCGATGTACGGTTTCTGGAAGGGAACGTATTTCGGGTTCTTTCATGCCATCAGCGCGTTTTGCAACGCCGGGTTCGACCTGTTCGGCGCCGCGGGCAGCCTGACGCAGTTCCACGGCGACCCCCACGTGCTGCTGACCATCTCATCGCTCATTATTCTCGGCGGTATCGGCTTCGCGGTGCTGGCGGATTTGATGCAGTCCCGCTTCCGTCTGCGCAGACTGAACCTCCACTCGAAAATCGTGCTGTTTACGACGGCGGCCTTGCTGCTGGCGGGCTGTATCTTGATCGCGGCGTTTGAATGGGATAATCCGCAGACGCTGGGCGTCCCGGGCGCGGGCGCGCCGCAGAAACTCCTCAACGCCTGGTTCCAGTCGGTGACCATGCGGACCGCCGGATACTTTTCCGTACCGCAAAGCGGCCTGCGGAACGCCAGCAAACTGCTGTCCAGCTTCCTGATGTTCATCGGCGCTTCTCCCGCCTCAACCGGCGGCGGTATCAAGACGTCGACGTTCTTCTTGCTGATCGTTCTCATCCGCAGCGTGCTGCGCGGGAAAGAAGACGTCGAGGCGTTCCGGCGCCGCGTGCCGGCCTCGCTCATCCGCACCGCGCTGAGCATTTTCTTCATAAGCCTGTCGCTGCTGGCGGCGGGTTCGGTGGGGATGTCCCTGATGGAACAAAGCCGAGGCTTCTCCACGATCGACCTTCTGTTTGAGGAAGCCTCCGCCCTGGGCACCGTCGGTCTGACGACGACCGGCACGTACACGCTGACGCATCCTACGCAGGTATGGCTGATTCTGCTGATGTACTTCGGCCGCGTCGGCCCGCTGACCATGATGATCAGCCTGACCGCGCGCAACAGCCGCAAGTTGACCGGCATTCATTATCCGGAAGAGCAGGTTATTGTCGGCTAATCCGATACAAGGTAATTTAGGAGGAAACCATGGCCGAGAGCGAAAAAAAACAGTATGTCATTTTTGGGATTGGTCGCTTTGGCTCCGCCCTTGCCCGCACGCTGTGCGAAATGGGACACGAGGTGCTGGCCGTGGACTCCGACGAGGAACGGGTGGCCGCCATCGCCCCCTACGTTACCAACGCCATCCAGGTGAACTCCAACGATGAGGAGGCCATGCGCTCCCTCGGCATCCGGAATTTTGACGCGGCCATCGTCGCCATCGGGGACGATTTGCACCATTCCATCCTGATGACCATCATGTGTAAGGAAATGGGCGCCAAATACCTCATCGCGAAGGCGACCGACGCCATGCACGCGAAGGTGCTGCTGAAGCTGGGGGTCGACCGCGTCGTGTTCCCGGAGCGGGACATGGGGGAGCGGGTCGCGCATTCCCTGGTCAACCCGCACGTGCTGGACCTGATCAACCTGCGCGCTGACTACGTGATCGCATATATGCCCTGCCCGAAGGACTGGGTTGGGAAGACCCTGCACCAGGTCGACGTGCGCAAGCGCTTCCAGGTCTCCGTGCTCGCCATCTACCGCAAGGACGATATGCTCATGGACCTGCGCGCGGATACCCGCCTGGAAGAAGGAGATAGCCTCCTGGTGCTGGGCCACCGGGAAGACATCGAGCGCGTCGAGAGGCTGGGCTGAGTGCAGGGAATGCGCCTGATTGTGCTGGATACGGAAGCAACGGACCTGGAGCCGGGGCAGATTTGCCAGTTATCCTATCTGACTGAGAAGGATGGTTTGGTCAGCGGAAGCAACTATTTCTTCTCTGTGGACGAAATGTCGCCCGGCGCCATGGAAGTGCACGGGATGAGCCGGGAAGATCTCCTTGCGCTCTCGGGCGGCCGGTGGTTTGAGGACGACGCGGAAGAGATTCTTCAGGATTTCAACCAGTGCGACCTGCTGGTTGGGCACAACGTGGCGGCAGACGAGCGTTATCTTCGCGTAGAGATGGAACGCGCCGGGCTGAAGATGAAAAAACTGAAGACCTTTTGCACCATGAACTTCGCCGCGGGCATCATGAACATGCAGCGAAAGGTCGTGACCGGCCGGCCTAAACCGCCGAAACTCTCGGAGCTTGCCGCGTTCTACGGCGTCAGCGAGGAAGAGGCGGGGCAAAAGACCGCCGAATGGTTTGGTTCCCGGGGGACGCTGCACGACGCCCGGTTTGACGCTACGATGACTTACCTTTGCCTAAAGGCGGCGATTGAAAAAGGGGATTTGCACGGACTGATCTGACCCGGTCGTTCCCCAGGCCGTTCATTGATTGCCTAATTATGAAGTTTATATTGCGATTCGCTTGCAATTTGCCGTTGTTTTGCTATAATCGGTGCAAGAAAGCAATGCCGCCCATTGCTGTTGGGAAGGAATGAACCAAGGTGGCCAAGCGAATCCTTCTGGTGGACGATGAGCCGATTCTCATCAAGGGCCTCAAGTTCACGCTGGAGCAGGACGGGTATGAGATCCTGACCGCCGCGGACGGGGAGGAGGCCCTCCGGGTCTTTTCGGAGAACCCGGTGGATTTGGTGCTGCTGGACGTGATGCTACCCAAGATGGACGGCGTCGTCGTTTGCCAGCGCATCCGGGAAACCAGCAACGTCCCCATCATCATGCTCACCGCCAAGGGCGAGGATATGGATAAAATCATAGGCCTTGAATATGGGGCGGACGACTATATGACCAAGCCCTTCAACACTCTGGAGGTCAAGGCGCGCATCAAGACCATCCTGCGCCGTTCCGCGCCCGCCGCCGCGGGGGAAGACAGCAAGGTCATCAAGGTGCGCGACCTCGCCGTCAATTCCGTCAACCGCTCCGTGACCCTGGACGGGAAGGATATCCGGCTGACGGCGAAAGAGTTCGATCTGCTGAGCCTGTTCATCAGCAACCGCGGCCGGGTGTTCAGCCGGGAAGAGATGCTGGACGCCGTGTGGAAAAACGACTATGCCGGGGATGAGCGGACGGTGGACGTCCACATCCGCCGCCTACGGGAAAAGGTGGAGCGCAACCCCACGCAGCCGGAATTCATCTTCACCAAATGGGGGGTTGGGTATTACTTCACGGACCGGGATGACTAAGCCCTTCGCCAGCATCCGATGGAAAGTCATGCTGGCTTTCTTTTTTATTATCGGCGTATCCTTCCTGGTCATGGCGGGTACGCTGACGAACATGCTGGGCAACTACCTTTTCGGCGTGCGCATCCAGTCGGACCGTGCGGGGCTGGAGAAGTGGGCGGTCAGCGCGGCGGAATCCCTGAGCCGGGCGGACGCGAAGGAGCTGGACCGGATCGTGCGCCGCGCGGGCGCTGAGCTGGGAGGACGCGTCCTGCTGCTGGACCGCGACGGCAAGGTGCAGTCGGACAATTACCAGCAGTCCATGGGCAAGCTGCTGCCCTATCCGGAAGTCGTCAGCATCCTCGTATCCGGCCAGACGTCGGATTACGGCGTCCATTCGCTCAAGACCGGAGAAACGGCGAAGGGGCAGAACATGCTCAGCTTCGCCTCCGGCGAGGAATGGGTCAGCTACTCGACCGCGGGCATTGTCCAGGCGTCGAACGTCATCGGCGTCATGCTGCTGGTGTCCTCCGTCCGGGACATGATGCAGAGCCTGCTGACGGTGCAGAATAACCTGGTCATCCTCTTTGTCGCCGTTGCGGCGGTCGCCGCCGGCGCCGGGATGGTCTTCTCCCGCGTGCTGACGCGGCCGATTACGGAAATGACCCAGGTGATTCGCGGCATGTCCGCCGGCGACCTGGGCGTGCGCGTGGCGGAGCGCGGCAGCGGCGAAATCCGCCAATTGGCGGTTGCCTTCAACTCCATGAGCGAGCAGCTCGAAGCCCTCAACCAGTCGCGCAACCAGTTTGTTTCCAACGCCAGCCACGAGCTCAAGACGCCGCTGGCAACGATGAAAATCATGATTGAAAGCTTGATTTACCAACCGGAGATGGGGCCAGAGCTCCGGACGGAGTTTCTAAGCGACGTCAACCAGGAAATCAACCGCCTCTCCTCCATCGTGTCGGACCTGCTGACCCTGGTCCAGTCGGACTCGCGCTCCACGCGCCTCAACCGCGAAAAGATGTCCCTGGCGGAGGTGGTCAAGGACGCGGAGCACCGCCTCTCGCCGATGGCAGCCCAGCAGGGCCAGCAGTTCATCACGACCCTCCAGGACAGTTGCGACATGTATGCCGATAAGGCGAAACTCCAGCAGGTGGTTTATAATCTCCTGGAAAACGCGGTCAAGTATACGCCCCGCGAGGGCTGGGTCAAGGTTAACCTGTTTCGGCAGGGCCGGGACGCGGTGTTGACGGTGTCGGACTCAGGCCCGGGGATTCCCCGGGAAAGCCTGCCGCACGTGTTCGAGCGCTTTTACCGGGTGGACAAGGCGAGGGGGCGCGAGTCGGGCGGGACCGGCCTGGGGCTGTCCATCGTGCAGCAGTACGTCAACCAGCACGGCGGGACGGTGCGGGTCACCAGCGAGGAGGGGCAGGGGGCGGTCTTCACCGTGGAGCTGCCGCTCAACAAGGGCTGATGGGTCGCTCAGTAACGCCGCCTGCCGGGAGCACAGGCGGCGTCTTTGTAGCCGATAATAGATGCGTAAATAGCCGGGATTTAGGCTTTCCTCGGATTTAATGCGGGATATGGATGGAAAAATCCGGCCTTTTCGGCTGTCAGGGCTGCCGGATCAGTCCCTCGTTGCGCAGGAATTCCCCCGCGACGTCAACGTTTCCGGCGAAGGTTCCCTCCTGCTTTCCGTCGATATAAAAGCGGACGCGCCGGATGCCACGCTGGTCGGTGAGCGTGTTGACCAGCGCGTATACCATCAGCTTCTCCCTGTCGGCGTCCAGCCCTGCCGCCAGGCCTCGCAGGTTTCCGGAGAAATTAACCAGGGAGGCGTCTCCCTGCCGGGAGATGCCCAGCAGGTCCGCGTCGCGGGGCGGGGCGGGAAAGGCGGCCGACAGGCCGGTGACGCTGTCCGTGTTCACGGGGCCCAGCGCGAGCTGGTTGAAGAGATAGCGGGGATTGAAGGTTTGGTAATAGGGGATAGCCCGGATTGTATGGCTCAGGCTGCCAAAAGAGTTCGGGAAATACAGGCTGCACCCATCCAGCAGGAAATGAGCAAACTGGCTGCGCTGCATCACGCCGCGATCAAAAATGATTTCTTCGCCTGCGCCTTCATACAGCCCGGCAGGCACCACGGCGTTGACCTGTTCCGCGCCGATTTCGACCTGCACGCCCGTCGTATAGGGCAGAAAGGTTGTCAGCGTCAGGGTCAGCGAGGCCATCAGGATGGAGCGCGGCACGCCGGCTGCGATCAGCGCCTCATTGGCGCTCTCATGGAAACGCAGCCGGATGGTCCGCCCGGTGGCGCCAGGCTGCTCCACCGCTTCCGGTTCCTTAGCCAACAGGGTGACCAGGTCCGGCAGGGGCGCGGCGTTGGGAAGGGCTTTTGGCCCGGCAGACAATGCCTGCAGCAAGGCTTGGGTCATTTCGGGCAGGGCGCTGCCGGGAAAGTTCACGGCCTGCGCCTCCGCCAGCACGCCCCGCCCGGCCTTTGCCGGGAAGTACAGGGTCGCGACAGAGCTGAAGCCTGTTCCGGCCGCGGAGGGCCGGCTGACGGCTTCCCACAGGGCGTTGACGTCCTCGTTGTCCGTCTGGGTGAGGCTGCCCAGGGGCAGAGTGGAGGCGGTGTCCACGCCCAGTTGGCGCCCATTGACCAGGACGTTGACAAAACGGATGTCCCCCCACTGGGTGAGGGTGTTGGCAATCGCGCGGCTGGCGATAAAACGCTCCTTGTTGTTCAAGGCCAGCGCGCTGGGCGCCAGGTTCACGGTGGCGGTTTCCCCGGACGTTTCCACCGCGCTGCCGGGGTTGAGGGAGAGCGGGGCTTTTTCTGCCAGCGGCCGCGCGGCGGTTGTCCCCGTAAAGGTAAAGAGCTTACGCAGCGTATAATCGGCCGGATGCCGGGCGTGCGACATCAGGATGCGTTCAGGGAACATCTGCAGCTGGCCGCTCTGGGCGGAAGGCAGGCAAAGCATGACCGTCTGCGCGAAGCTTTCGCCCGCGTCCCCCAGCGGCGCCTTGAAGTCGCCGCGGGGCCTGTCTCTTATACACATCTGACGCTGC
>JAPXQZ010000097.1:0-6624 GCA_033813835.1 Clostridia bacterium
AGCACCTTGAGCGCGTATAACAGCGGCTGCGCCAAGGTAAACCGCCTGTTCATCTCAGAACCGGAAACCAAAGGCACCGCCCTGGAGTGTAGTGGATAAACCTGTTGTCGATGAGGCTACGGTCATCGTAAGACAAAGGAAACATAAAATCAAGCGAGAATCGGACAAGTGATTGGGACGTTTTTCGACCGGGTGTCGCGCGCGCGGATTCGTGTGGACGAAATCCCGCCAACCATGCGCATGGCGTTATCCGCGGACAAAATGCCGCCCCGGCGGGGGCGGCGGAAGAGCCCGTCCGGGCCGGCCCTGGCCCGGCGCTTAGAATCCGCAGGGCGTGTACGGCGGCAGCTGCTTTTCGATGTGTTCCAGATTCAGCCGGGCGAAGCGGGGCAGGCCGTCCTCCACCTCCGCCAGGGCCGGGGTGCCGCCGATCAGGGGCCGGGCGTAGCGGATAAACCCGTCCGTCACGTCCGTGCCGCCCGGGGCGACCCATTCCTTTGGCAGCCTGCGCGCGGCGTTCGCCACCTTCTCCAGCGGCACGTGGCCGTAACGAACCCGGTAGGGCGCGTCCGACACCCGCAGAACCGTGGCCATCCGGCCGGACATGCCGGACAGCGCGTACTGCACCGCGTTTTTGCCCAACTCGTACGCCTCGTCCCGGTCCACGTCCGAGGCTTCCAGCGACACGCAGCGCTGCAGCACGCCGGGCACCTGGCCGGTGGCCTGCCCGCGCGCGGGCAGCCTGCGGCTGTTGAGCAGGTTGACCACCGTCTGCGCCGCGGTGGTTCTGCTGGCCCCGTACTCCACGTGGCCGAAACCGTCCACCTTGTGGCTGTCCGCGTCCGTCATCAGGCTCTCCGGCACCACGGCGATGACCCGGCCCCGGCGTCGAAGCCCGTCCGCGATGAGGTCGCACACCGCTTCCGCGCTGTGCCCGGCCTCCGGCAAGAACAGCATCAGGGGCGATTCCCGCTTCGGGTCGCCCAGCCGCGCCGCGGCGGTGATGAAGCCCGCGTCCCGGCCCATCGCCTGCAGCACGCTGACGCATTCCGAGGGCCGCATCGCGCGGTTCTCCTCCTCCACGTTGCGGATCAGGTTGGTCCAGTACCGGGCGCAGCTGCCGTAGCCCGGCGTGTGGTCGATCAGCGTGCGCGCCGCGTCGCCCAGGTCGTTGTCGATCGTCTTGGGCACGCCCAGCACCCGGAGGGGATAACCCTGGGCCCTGGCCAGCCGCTCCACCTTGTGCGCGGTATCCATGGAGTCGTTGCCGCCGATATAGAAGAAGTATTCGATGCCGTGCGCGCGGAAGACGTCCAGGATGCGGCGGTAGTCCGCCTCGTAGCCGTCCTTCAGCTTGTAGCGGCAGGAGCCGGCTGCCGCGGCGGGCGTGTGCCGCAGCCGCCGCAACTCATCCTTGGGCTGCCGGCCCAGGTCAATCAGCTCCTCCAGCAGCACGCCTTCCACCCCGTGGTGGGCGGCGAGCACGCCCCCGATGTCAGCGGAGGCGAGGCAGGCTTCGGCCACCCCCGCGAGCGACGCGTTGATGACCGGCGAAGGCCCGCCGGACTGCGCGACCAGCGCCTTGGGCTTGGACATGGCTGTGATTCCTTTCTGTCCGCGCGCTTCCACGGCAGGGCGCCGGCGCGGCTGTCAGCGATATTCTATCACAGAAATCAGAGGAGGCAAGCGAATACAAGGGGTAGGTAGGCTGACCGCAGACCCCGGCTGCGCCGTTTTCCGCCCCGGCACCCATCCGCCTTCGTTGCGGGCCGGCGGGCGAAGTGCTATGCTCTGCGCGGATAAAAATAGTTCATTTGGAGGAGTCTCAGCATGAGCCAAGCACCCAAGCCTGTATCCGCGCCCCGCGCCCCCGCCGCCCTAGGCCCCTATTCTGCCGCGATGGCCTGCGGCAACCTGCTCTTCCTCTCCGGCCAGACGCCGATCGACCCCGTTACCGGGGAACTGGCAGAGGCAGACATCAGGGTGCAGACCGAGCGGTGCATCCTCAACCTCCAGGCTGTGCTGGAAGCCGCGGGCAGCAGCCTGGAACAGGTGGCCAAGACCACCTGCTTCCTGACCGACATGGCCCACTTCGCGGCCTTCAACGAGGTGTACGCCCGCTTTTTCACCGGCAAGCCCGCCCGCTCCACCGTCGCCGTCAAGGCGCTGCCCAAGGGCGCGATGGTGGAAATCGAGCTGATCGCGGTCAAGGATTAAGCGGCGCGAAACGAAGCGGCGCAAAGGGGGTTCCGGCCCCCGTGTTTGGGCGCAAAAGAAGTGACCGCGGACACTTCTTTTGTATCTTCTACTCCCGGTTTACGGATGCCCTACAGCGGCAAGTCCTTCCGGTCGAAGACCCGAACGCCCGCCAGATACAGCAGCAGCCCCGTAGCCAGCACCCCCGCGAAGGCAAGGAGCAGCTTCCAGTGCGTCCGCAGGTTCTTGTAAAACAGCGCCTTACTCATCGTTCGCCCGCTCCCCGTAGTAGCGCATAGAGGCATCCTCCAGACTTTGGCGCGGCGCGTCCAGCCCCGTGACCGGGTGGCGCGGCAGGGCGGCCAGGAAGGGGGTCAGCTCGCCGACGACGGCGACGTCCAGCCGCCGGCCGGAGCGCAGCACGGTCTCGAATCCATCGGCTTCAAAGCCCTTCGCGACATCCTCGCTCTCGAAGGTCAGGGAGAACACGCGCCGGCGCGCGGCATCCAGTTCCTCGCTGGAGCGAAGCGCCACCAGCCGCCCCTCCTTGAGGATGCCGACGCGGCCGCAGGTCTTCTCAATTTCCTCAAAGCTATGGGAGGAAATCAACAGGGTCTTCCCGTGCTTTTTCTCCTCCTGGACCAATTCCACGAACCGGGCCTGCATCAGCGGGTCCAGCCCGGAGGTCGGCTCGTCGAGGATGAGCACGCCCGGGTCGTGCAGAAAGGCGGCGATGAGGCCCAGCTTCTGCTTCATGCCCTTGGACATCTTTTTGATGCGCCCGGAGGCGTCCAGCTCGAAACGCTCCAGCAGGCCCCTTTTGCGCCGGGCAAAGTTCCCCTTGCGGATGCGCTCGCAGAAGTGCAGGTACTTCTCCCCGCATCTCGTCGAAGAACCCGATTTCAGCGGGCACGTAGCCCAGGTCGCGGTGGATTTCGGCGGCCTTTGTCCGGCAGTCCATCCCGCGGATGCGGCAGGCACCGGAGTCCGGGTTCAAAAAACCCATTAGGTGGCGGATGGCGGTCGTCTTGCCGGCGCCGTTGGGGCCGATGAAGCCGAAGGCCTCGCCGGGCGCGACTTCAAAACTCAGCCCGAACACGCCCTTCTTTTCGCCGAAGCGCTTGGTCAGCCGGTCCAGCACGATGTCCGCCACGTTCCGCCTCCTCCCTGATGAACACGCCCATTACAGGGCCGCCGGGTTTTCCGCTGCAACCCGACCGGCGGGATTGCCTTGTGAAGCGCCTGCCGCGGTGGTATAATCACAAGGCAGAGGGAATCCTTGTTTCTGACCAAAATTATAAAGGAGGAACCATTCACATGAGGAAACTGCTGGCCCTTGTCCTCGTTCTCGCGCTCGCGCTGCCGCTGTTCGCCGTTGCCGAGGGAACCTACGAGCTCGCGCTGGTGACGGACGTCGGCAACATCGACGACCAGAGCTTCAACCAGTTTTCCTGGCAGGGCGTGAAGGAATACGCCGCAGAGAACGGCAAGACCTTCGCCTACTATGATCCCAGCGAGGACAGCACCAACGCCCGCCTGGAAAGCATCACCGCCGCCGTGGAAAAGGGCGCCAAAGCCATCGTGCTGCCCGGCTACCTGTTCGGCGAGACCATCGCTCAGGCGCAGGGCATGTTCCCCGAGACGCAGTTCGTCGTCATCGACATCAACCCCGCCACCGACATGCCCGCGGACTACGTACCCGGCAAGAACGTGACCTTCATCAACTACCAGGAAGAGCAGGCCGGCTATCTGGCCGGGTACGCTGTGGTCAAGGACGGCTTCACGCGCCTGGGGTTCCTGGGCGGCGTGGCCGTACCCGCTGTCGTCCGCTTCGGTGAGGGCTTCGTGCAGGGCGCGGACGCCGCGGCCAAGGAACTGAGCATCCAGGTGGACATCAAGTACTGGTACGCCAACTCCTTCGCGCCCAACGACTCCATCAAGACCAAGATGGGCGGCTGGTTCACCGAGGGCACCGAGGTTGTCTTCGCCTGCGGCGGCGGCATCTACCTTTCCGCGCTGGCGGCGGCTGACGAGGCGGACAAGCTGGTCGTCGGCGTGGACGTGGACCAGGGCCATATCAGCCCCCGCATCATCACCAGCGCCATGAAGGAACTGACCTCTTCCGTCAAGCTTGCGCTTACCCGCATCTTCGAAAACGGCGGCACGCTGCCCGCGGACATGGCTGGCGCGACGGTCGTTCTGGGAGCCAAGGAGGGCATGGTGGGTCTGCCCACCAACCCGGAGTCCTGGCGTTTGACCAAGTTCACCCTGGACGAGTACAACGCCCTGTTCCAGCAGCTCAAGGAAGGCGCGGTCATCGTCAGCCCCGCCATCGACGCGCACCCGGCGGTCACCAACGCGGTCGTGGACTACCAAGAGTAATACCTGACAATCAGCATAAGGGAATCGGCAGCGTGCCGGTTCCCTCTCTTTTATTCAAGTCTGCATATCCGTTGGCAGACCATCCCTGTTTATGGTATAAACAGACAGATATTGCCGCCGCCCGCGGGCGGTGAACCATCCGCGTGTATGAGGAGCCGCTGTGGACGATTACATTATCGAGATGCTCGGCATCACCAAGGATTTCCCGGGCGTGCGCGCCAACGACGACGTGACGCTGCGCCTGAAGCGGGGCGAAATCCACGCCCTGCTGGGGGAGAACGGCGCGGGCAAGAGCACGCTGATGAGTGTGCTGTTTGGCCTGTACCAGCCCGAGCGCGGCACCATCCGCATGAACGGGCGCGAGGTGAAAATCACCAGCCCCAACGACGCCAATGCGCTGAACATCGGCATGGTGCACCAGCACTTCAAATTGGTCGAGGTGTTTTCCGTGCTGGACAACATCATTTTGGGCGCGGAGACCACCAAATGGGGCGTGCTGCAAAAGGACGAGGCGCGCAAGCGGGTGGCCGCGCTGTCGCAGAAGTACGGCCTGCGGGTGGATTTGGACGCGCTAGTGGAAGACGTCTCCGTGGGGATGCAGCAGCGCGTCGAGATACTCAAGATGCTGTACCGGGACAACGAGATTTTGATTTTCGACGAGCCCACCGCCGTGCTCACCCCGCAGGAAATCACGGAGCTAATGGCGACGATGCGCTCGTTCGCGGCGGAGGGCAAGTCCATCCTGTTCATCACCCACAAGCTGGCCGAGATTTTGGCCGTGGCCGACCGCGTCACCGTGCTGCGCAAGGGCAAACTCATGGGCACGGTGAGCGTTGCGGACACCTCGGCGCAGGAGCTGTCCCGCATGATGGTTGGGCGCGACGTGAACTTCTCCGTGGACAAGAAGCAGAACGAGCCGGGGGCCGTTGTGCTGGAGGTGGATAACCTCAGCGTAACCTCGGCCCTGCACAGCAAACCCGCCTGCCACAACGTGTCCTTCACCGTGCGCCGGGGCGAAATCGTGTGCCTGGCGGGCATCGAGGGCAACGGGCAGACCGAGTTCGTCCACGCGCTGACCGGCCTCATGAAGCCCGCGGCGGGGCGGATTCTGCTGGGGGGTAAGGACGTTACGCACGCCACCGTGCGCCAGCGGGGGAAGCGCGGCATGAGCCACATCCCCGAGGACAGGCACCGCCACGGGCTGATTCTGGATTTCGCGCTCAAGGACAATTTGGTGCTTCAGCGATATTGGGAGCCCCAGTTCCAGCGGCGCGGCGTCATCCGGGAGAACAAGGTGGAGGAGTACGCCAACCGCCTCATCGCCCAGTACGACGTGCGGGCGGGGCAGGGCGCGGATACCCTCACGCGCAGCATGTCCGGGGGCAACCAGCAAAAGGCCATCGTGGCGCGGGAGATGGATTTGGGCCGGGATTTGCTGGTGGCGGTGCAGCCCACGCGCGGGTTGGACGTGGGCGCGATTGAGTACATCCACGCGCAGTTGGTGCGCGCGCGGGACGCGGGGCGCGCGGTGCTGCTGGTGAGCCTGGAGCTGGACGAGGTGATGAACGTGTCCGACCGCATCCTGGTCATGTACGGAGGCGAGCTCGTCGGCGAGTTTGACCCGCGCAGCGTGTCGGTGGAGGAGCTGGGCCTGTACATGGCCGGGGCCAGGCGGCAGGGGGGCGCGGCATGAAAAAGCGCTTTCGCCTCCGCGGCGCGGACGCGCTGGTGTCCTCGCTGGTGTCCATCGCGGCGGGCCTGCTGTTCGGGTTTGTGCTGCTGCTCATCTTCAACCCCTCCCGCGCGTGGGGCGGGTTCCTCAACATATTGCTGACCGGCGTGCGCAGCACCGCGCGGCTGGGCAAGGTGCTGTACACCGCCGCGCCGCTGGTGATGACCGGCCTGGCGGTGGGATTTGCCTTCAAGACGGGGCTGTTCAACATCGGCGCGACGGGGCAGTTCACGATGGGCGCGTTTCTGGCCCTTACCGGCGCCATCGCGTGGCAGCTGCCGTGGTACCTGTGCCTGCCGCTGGCGATTATCGCC
>JAPXQZ010000098.1:0-6522 GCA_033813835.1 Clostridia bacterium
AGCGGACGAACCTGTTCGGCGGGGCGATCGCGCTGGGGCATCCCATCGGCGCGTCGGGCAACCGCATCCTGGTGACCCTGCTGTACGGGCTGAAGCGCACGGGGCGCAAGGTGGGCCTGGCCAGCCTATGCATCGGCGGGGGCATGGGCACCGCCGTCATCGTCAGGCGCGCCTGAGCGAAGGGCGCCAGGGAAGGTAAAGAGGGAAAGCATATGAATCGGTTGCAGGACAAGGTGGCCATCATCACCGGCGGGGCAAAAGGCATCGGCGGCGCGATGGCGCAGCTGTTCGCGGCGGAAGGCGCCAAGGTCATCGCCGCGGACATGATGGAACTGACCTACCAGGCGGAGAACGTGGAGGGCTACAAGCTCAACGTGACCGACGGCGCGGCCTGCGAGGCGCTGTTCAACCACGTGAAGGACAAGTACGGCCGCATTGACGTGCTGGTCAACAACGCCGGCATCACCCGGGACGCCATGACCCGCAAGATGACCGACGAGCAGTGGGACGCGGTCATCGCGGTGAACCTGAAGGGCGTCTTCAACCTCACCCGTCACGTCGGCCCCTACATGCAGGCCCAGGGCGGCGGCTCCATCATCAGCATCTCCAGCGTCGTGGGCGTGTTCGGCAACATCGGGCAGGCCAACTACGCGGCGACCAAGTCCGCCATCTTCGGGCTGACCAAGACCTGGGCAAAGGAGTTTTCCTTAAAGGGCGGCAACGTGCGCGTCAACGCCATCGCGCCGGGCTACACTCTGACCGACATCGTCAAGACCGTGCCGCAGGATCTGCTGGACAAGTTCGCGTCCATGACCATGCTGGGCCGCATGGGCGAGCCGGAGGAAATCGCCAGGGCGGCGCTGTTCCTGGCGTCCGAGGACGCCAGCTACGTCACCGGGCAGATTCTGCAGGTGGACGGCGGCATGCGGCTGTAGGCCGCGAAAACGCCCGGCGGGACGCGCGCGAAACGGCCCCGACGGGTTTTCTTCCCCCACCCGCCGCAGGCGGAGAACCCGAAGGAGCAGCACCCTTAAATGAAACAGCACCACGTCGGCATCGTCGGAACGGGCGTCTACCTGCCGGAAGGCCGGATGAGCGCCAAAGAGCTGGCACAGCAGACCCGGGGCGTCTGGAGCGAGGAGGCGGTGCGCGACAAGCTGGGCATCGCACAGAAGGTCGTCCCCACGGACCCCGTCCGGGACGGCACCCAGGAGATGGGCGCGCTGGCGGCGCTGGACTGCCTGAAGAATACCGGGGTGGACCCCCTGGACATCGACGTCATCCTGTCCATCAGCGAGGAGTGGAAGGAGTATCCGCTGACCACCTCCGCCCTGTACATCCAGGACCGCATCGGCGCGGTGAACGCCTGGGGCATCGATGTGCAGAACCGCTGCTGCACCACCGTGACGGCGATGAAGATGGCCAAGGACATGATGCTCGCGGACGAGGACGTCAACGTGGTCCTCATCGCGGGGGGCTACCGCAACGGCGACTTCGTGGACTACACCGACCGGGACATGTCCATGATGTACAACCTGGCCGCGGGCGGCGGGGCCATCCTCTTGAAGAAGGACCTGGGCCGCAACCTGCTTTTGGGCAGCCACATCCTGTCCGACGGCTCGCTGGCGCGCACCGCGGGCGTGCAGATCGGCGGGCAGGCGGAGCCCCTGACCTGTGAGAACCTGGAGGAAGCCAGGAAGTCCCTGCGGCTGATGGAGCCGGTGAAGATGAAGGACCGGCTAAACGCGGTGTCCGCCTCCAACTGGATCAACTGCATCCGGGAGGCCCTGCGCAAATCCAGCCTGACGCAGGGCGACCTCGGCTACCTGGCCATTCTGCACATCAAGCGCTCCGGCCACCTGGGGATGCTGCGGGACCTGGGGCTGACCGCGGAGCAGACCCTCTACCTGGAGGACTACGGCCACATCGGCCAGGTCGACCAGATCCTCTCCCTGCACCTGGCGCTTCAGGAGGGCAAGGTGAAGGACGGCACGGTCGTGTGCATGCTGGCGGCCGGCATCGGCTACGTGTGGGCGGCCAACGTCATCAAATGGGGGCCGGCAGGCGCATGAGCATTCAGGACGTGCTGCAGACCCTGGTCAACTCGCTGCCGATGATGGGGCGCTACGCCCTGGTCACCATGGGCATCGTGCTGATTTTCCGCACGACGGCGACCACGAACTTCGCCCAGGGCTTGATCGGCACCTTCGGCACCTTCTTCATCACCTTCCTGTCCCTCACCTTCACGCAGCTGCCGCTGTGGGTCTGCCTGCTGCTGGGCATCCTGGCCGGCTTCCTGCTGGGGATGTTCGTGGACGTCGCCCTCATCAGGCGCGCGCGGCGCATCACGCCGTCGGGCAAGCAGATGATCACGATGGGCGTGATGATGATCCTGGTCAACGTGACGCCGATGGTCTTCCGGGACATCACGCTGTGGACCCGGCCGGGCAAGGCCTTCACCACCGGCATCCTGCACTTCTCCCTGTTTGGGCAGGCGTTGAACATCACCGAGATGGGCCTGATCGCCTTCCTGACGGCGCTGGCCGTGCTGGCCGCGGTGTTCGCTTCCCTCAAGTTCACCAAATGGGGCCTGGGCGTGCGGGCGACCGCGGCCAACGAGACGGTGGCGCAGATGCTGGGCGTCAACACCCGGGTCATCACCGCCTTCTCCTGGGCGCTGGCGGGCGGCCTGGCCACCCTGGGCGGCTTTTTCACGGGGGCGGGCACCGCGCTGAACGTGACGCTGATGGGCAACGCGCAGGTGTACGGCTTCCTGGCCTGCGTGCTGGGCGGCTTCGGCAGCTTCCCCGCCCCCATCCTGGGCGCGGTCATCATCCCCCTGATCTACAACTTCGCCGGCAACCCCTCCCTGATGGGGCCCAACGCCGGCATGTGGCAGAACATGGTGACCTTCGTGGTGGTGCTGCTGCTGATCCTGGTCTTCCCCAACGGCCTGCTGGGCAAGAAATACGTGAGGAAGGTGTAAGATGCAAGACCGCGGCGCGCAAACGGAACAGAACGCCCTGCGGAAGGCGGCCGGGCACCCCTTTTCCGGCTTCCTCCTCATCGGCCTGATCATGGTCGCCCTGCAGGTCACGGCCATCCTGACCGGCGGCGCCTGGCCCAAGTCCTCCATGCTCAACGGCTTCGCGACCGTCATGATCTACGCCGTCGTGGGCTACGGCTTCACCTACCTTTTGGGCTACGCCGGCCTGGCCTCCCTGGGCACGGCGGGCTTCGTGGGGCTGGGCGCCTACCTGACCTCCTTCGCGCTGCGCAACCTGCCAGGCATCCCCTACCCCGCGGTCATCCTGGGGGCGCTGCTCGTCTCGCTGGCGCTGGGGGCCGTGGTCGGCTTCATCAGCCTGCGCATCGAGGGCATCTTCCTGGCCATCGTGACCCTCGGGCTGTCCGAGATTTTCTACCAGCTGTTCCAGAACTGGCTGGATTTCACCAACGGCCCCAACGGCGCCAACATCTCCAAGTTCCCGGTCTTCCAGACCCTCCTGGGCATGTCCCGGCAGGATTCCCAGCGCGCCTTCTTCTTCCTGCTGGTCCTTGTCACCGTGGGGCTGATGATGCTGACCCACAACCTGGGCAAGTCCAGCACCGGGCGCGCGATGCTGGCGATGAAGAACTCCTCCTCCGCCGCCCAGGCGATGGGCGTGAGCCTGCTGAAATACCGCCTGCTGGCCTTCCTGCTGTCCACCGCCTACGCGGGCCTGGGCGGCGTGCTGTTCATGAGCTACCTGCGCTATTCGGCGCCGCAGAACTACACCATCCTCTTCTCCCTGAATATCCTGGCGGCGGTGCTCATCGGCGGCTCGCGCAACCTGGTGGGCACCTTCCTGGGCAGTTTCATCGTCTTCGGCATCACCCCCATCTTCCTGCAGGACATCACGTTCTTCCGGGAGAACCCCTGGGTCATCAACGTGACCATCGGCCTGATCATCATCCTGGTGGTCATGTTCTACCCCGGCGGCCTGGTCCAGCTGGCCCGCGACGCCCGGGCGGCCCTCCAAAAAATGCGCGCGAACAGGCGGTACCGGAAGTATGGCGAAGATGACTGAGCGGTTGGGCGCGGCCTCCCCGCGCAGGCTGTCGGAAACCATTGAGCGGCTGGAAGCGGCCCTCCGGATGGGCGGGGACCTGGTGCGGCTGAAGGAAAAGCAGCTGGCCCAAAACAGCGCGCACTGGCTTGAAAAGCTGAGGCGGCGCCTGGCTCCGGCGCTCCTTTCGTTGGAAGAGCGGCTGATGGGCGCGGAAGAGGCCGCGCAGGCGCTGCTGGACAAGCGGCTGCCCGCCCTCGCCGCAAAGCAGCGCCTGGCCTTCCGGAAACTGCGCCAGGACCTGCGGCGGGCGGAGGGGCTGCTTGACCGGCAGGGGCGCATGAAGCCCGGCGCGGCGCTCAGCGCGCAGGCCGAAGGCCGGCTGGACGCGCTGCTGAAAAGCCAGCAGGCGGAGCGGGACGCGCTGAACGAGCGGCTATTGAAGGAAGCCCGGGACAGCCGCCCGGCCCCCGGGGCGATCCAGGAGGCGCGCGCCGCGTATGAGAAGGCCCGGGCGGACGCCGACCGCCGAATGGATGAACTGAAGAGTACCCTGGCGCAAAAGGACGCCGCGGCCCTAGCGGCCTACCGGAACAAGCAGGAACGCAAGGCAGAATCGCTCCGCCGGGCGCTTGCGAAGAAGCAGGCGGCGCTGGCGGCCGTCGGGCCCGGCGCCCGGGACGCGCTGCCCCCGGACGTCACGCTGCGGCTGGACGGGCTGTCCATGGCCTTCGGGGGGCTAAGGGCGGTGGACAACCTGAGCTTCGACGTGAAGAAGGGCGAGATCTTCGGCCTCATCGGCCCCAACGGCGCGGGAAAGACCACGGTGTTCAACTGCATCACCCAGTTCTACAAGCCCACCGGCGGGGACATCCTCTACCGCACGCGCGAGGGCGGGGTGCTGGCGCTCAACCATTACCAGGTGCACGACGTCATCACCAAGGGCATCGTGCGCACCTTCCAGAACGTGGAGGTGGTGGGCGAGCTGAGCATCCTGGAGAACCTGCTCGTCGCCGCGCACCGGCAGTACCACAGCGGGCTGTTCCGGCAGATGTTCAACACCCGCCGGGTGCGGGAGGAGGAACAGGTCATCCGGGCGCGCGCGCTGGAGGTGCTGCAATACTGCGGCTTAAGCGCGCTCCGGGACCTGCCCCCGGTGGGCCAGCCCTACGGGGTGCTCAAGCGCATTGAGCTGGCGCGCACGCTGATGGCGGGCGCCAACCTGATTATTCTGGACGAGCCCGCCGCGGGCCTCAACGACCAGGAAACGGTCGAGCTGACCCATCTGATCCGGAAAATCCAGAAGGACTTCGACGCGACCATCTTCCTGGTGGAGCACAACATGGGCCTGGTGATGGGCCTGTGCGACCACATCTGCGCGATTTCCTTCGGCAAGAAGCTGGCCTACGGGACGCCGGAGGAAATCCAGAACGACCCGGCGGTGCAGGAGGCCTACCTGGGCACCAGCGACAAGCGCGAACTGGAGGCCGTGTGATGGACAAGGCGCTGGACATCCGAAACCTGACCGTGTCCTACGGCGCGATCGAGGCGCTCCGGGACGTCAGCCTGTCGGTGGAAAAGGGCAGCATCGTCGCCATCCTGGGCGCCAACGGCGCGGGCAAGTCCACGCTGCTGAGGACCATCTCCGGCGTGGTGAAGGCCCGCTCCGGCAGCATCCTGCTGGGCGGGCAAAGGGAACTGCTGGGGATGTACCCCTACCGCATCGCCGAATTGGGCGTCATCCAGTCGCCCGAGGGGCGGCTCATCCTGCAGGGGCTGACCACGGAGGAGAACCTGCTGGTGGGCAGCTACGGCCTCAAGGGCGAAAAGGGGCAGCGCAAGGGCCGGCGCGTAAAGCAGAACCTGGAGCAGGTGTACGGCCTGTTCCCCATCCTAATGGAGCGCCGCAGGCAGCAGGCCAATACGCTCTCCGGCGGCGAGCAGCAGATGCTGGCCATCGGCAGGGCGCTGATGGCCAGCCCAAGCGTGCTGCTGCTGGACGAGCCTTCCCTGGGGCTGGCGCCGCTGATTATCCGCGACATCTTCGCCATCATCCAGCGGCTGAAGGAAGCCGGCAACACCATCCTCATCGTGGAGCAAAACGCCTTCCAGACCCTGAAGATTGCAGACTACGCCTACGTGCTGGAGCTGGGCCGCGTGTCCATGCAGGGGCCGGCGGACGAGCTCATCCACGACGAGACCCTGGTGGAAGCCTACTTGGGCGGGCAGAAGGCCTGAAACCACCTATTGAACGCGTCAGCGCGTTTGATAAATAAACGGAAAACAAAGGAGAGAACCCATGAAGAAGATCCTGTCCCTGGTCCTGGTCCTCGTGATGTTCCTGTCTCTGGCCGCCGGCGCGCTGGCGGAAACGGGCGTGGACACCAACCCGGCGGAGAAGAACGGCGTCAAGTACAAGGGCACCGTCAAGATCGGCTCCGTCATGTGCGAGACCGGCGCGGTCGCCGGCGTC
>JAPXQZ010000099.1:0-595 GCA_033813835.1 Clostridia bacterium
TGGCCCAGGTGAAGAACGACTTCACCGCCTTCGGCGACGTGCTGGAGAAGACCCAGAACCGCCTGCGCCAGGCCAGCGAGTCCATCGACGCCGCCACCCGGCGCACCCGCAGCATCACCCGCCGCTTAAGCGCGGTGGAAACCATGGAAGGCGCCGCGCCCGAAGCCCTCCCCCCGGGGCCGGAATCCCCGGAAGACGATGCCTGAACGAACACGCCGCAAGGAGGTCCCCCATGGACAAGCCCATCCCCGGCAGCGAGCCACTGCGCTTTGCCTTCGCGCACAACAACTTCAACGTCGTCAACCTGGACAAGTCCCTGCAGTTCTACCGGGAGGCCCTGGGGCTGACCGAAATCCGCCGGCGGGAGAAGGAGGGCTTTACCCTGGTCTTCCTGGGCGACGGGCAGACCGCGCACCAGCTGGAGCTGACGTGGCTGAAAGACTTTGACAAGCCCCGCTACAACCTGGGCGACAACGAAGTCCACCTGGCCTTCCGCGTCAACGACATCGAAAAGGCCCTGGAAAAGCACCGGGCGATGGACGTGGTGTGCTTCGAGAACACGGCGATGGGCATCTATTTCATCGAGGACCCGGAC